>JBEKVL010000469.1:0-5625 GCA_049514055.1 Tepidisphaeraceae bacterium
CAGATAGCGCAGCCGCCGGTGCTGAAGCTCGCGGGCGGCCGCGTTGGTCACGTAATCGACCGGCCGGGTTGCCGGACCCTTGTTGGCGGCGTTGTATGGATTGATCGCCCAGCCCCCCGTGCCCCAGGCATCGCTCTCCAGCAGCTCGCGATGGTTGGCCAGCGCCAACATAATGTAGGTGCCGTTCTTCTCCGCCAGCTCGAAAATGCGGTCATATTGCGCCAACGCCGCCAGGTCGTACCGCCCCAGCCCCGACTCCCTTGTCTCCATCATCCGGTTCGGAGCCGCCAGCCACACGCGCGCGAAGTTGCCCCCGGCCGCGTGCAGTTTCCCGAACCACTCCTCGTAGTCCGCCAGCCCCCGCCGTCCCGGCCAGCCAACGTTCAAACCCACCATGAAATACGACTGCCCGGAATCAAATTGAAAATACCGCGGCGAGGTTGGCGATCTCCGCACCAGCCCCGGACGCCTGGCCGGGGCGGCGGTGAAAGTCAGGGCGCCGGAGATGCTCTTCTCCTGGCGGTCCTTTACCGTCGCGGCCAGCTTCCACTGTCCCGCAGCCGTCGGCGAGAACCGCACCAGCCACATCGGCTCATCCGCCGCCACCAGCCGCGGGTTGCCCCGGGCATCGGCCTGGGGGCGGAACGGCTGATACCAGAACGCGGGAATTCGCACCGTCTGACCCGCCGGCGACGTGAATATCGCGTCCACGGCCACCTCTGCCGGATCGAACGGATTCCGGTACGTCTGATCCAGCTTGATGACCCATTCGAACGGTTCGTACACCGCCGCCGCGCCGCTGCTTCGCGGCGCGACGGCGATCTCGCCCCTCGCCGCAAGAGCCCACACGGCCACCAGAATGCACGCGAAACAGATGGTTGATCTCATGCTACAGATCCATAATCGCCGCAGTGGCCTCGCGTTGCCGGAAAGGCGAATCCCAAATTACCGCCCCCCCGCCTTGTGTCCCCCACCAGCCCCGTTAGAATTGACGCTTTGCAGAAGGCCCCCGCGGGCCCCAAAGGAGCCTCGAATGCTGTCCGCGCTGAAACTCAACGACATCGAGCAGGAACATCTTCAGGACGTATACAACGCCGCCGGTATCCCGCGCGAAGAACTGCCCTACTCCGAAGCCTTCACCAAGCTCTGCCAGGATTTCCAGGACCGCGTCTTCAAAAACGCCGTCCCCGAGCAGGTCTTCGGCGCCCTCCTGAAATATGGCCGCGCCGGCTCGTTCCAGGCCAACCAGGTCGCCCACGCCAGCGTCACCCCCGACCTTTCCAAGATCCTCAAGACCACCGTCCGCAAACACGGCAAGGCGGGCAAAGTCCTGCCCTACAGCTCCGAGTTCGATTCCGCCCTGGCCGAGTTCAACAAGATTTCCGGGCTCAACCTCTCCGCCCGCGACTTCTGGCTCTCGATCTGCAAGAGCCAGGCCAAGCCCCGTGCCCTGCCGCCGCGCAAAAAAGTCAAGAAGGAAGAAGTCGAACCAGAGGAAGACGGCGAATAGATCTCGCCGGGCAACTCCCCAGCTATTCCGAAGCACGAGCACGTCGCTCGTGCTTTTTTCGTTCCTTATTGACGCCCGCCGCACTTGGAGATATTCAACACCCTTCACTTTGCCCGAGAGGCTCCTCCCATGAGCGAAGTCAAAATCCTCGGCTCGGAGAAGTTCGGCCGCGATTTCATCCCCGGCCAATACCTGCCACAGGGCAAAGACGAATATCACCTGCGCAACCAGCAGGTCGCCCGGCCGGCCGGCTACTGGCGAAAACTCCGCGCCGACGAGATCGCGGCACTGGCCAGGAACGCCAACACCTGCGACGACTGGGACAGCTTCTTCGTCAGCGACGTCTTCAGCCCGCACCTCGTGAAAAACTCCGAGTTCTACGGCCTGGTCCGCATCGGCCGGCTCGACAACGTCATCCTCGAACACCACGAACTCCAGGTCCCCGCCGGCATCACCAACAGCCGCATCATCTCCTGCGACATCGGCGACAACGCCGCCGTCCACAATGTCCGCCACCTGTCGCATTACATCATCGGCAACAACGCCATCCTCCTCAACATCGACGAGATGCAGACCAGCAACCATGCCAAGTTCGGCAACGGCATCGTCAAGGACGGCGAAAACGAGGATGTCCGCATCTGGCTCGACCTCATGAACGAGGCCGGCGGCCGCTCGGTCATGCCCTTCGAGGGCATGATCCCCGCCGACGCTTACCTTTGGGCGCGGTATCGCGAGGACGCAGCGCTGCAGGCGAAATTCCGCGAGATCACCCAGAAACAGTTCGACCCGCGCCGCGGCTTCTACGGCACCGTCGGCGACAGTTGCGTCATCAAGAACTCGCAGATCATCAAAGACGTCAAAATAGGACCACACTGCTACATCAAGGGCGCTAACAAGCTTAAGAACCTGACCATCCAGTCCAGCGCCGACGAGCCTACCCAGATCGGTGAAGGCGTCGAACTGGTCAACGGCATCGTCGGCCTCAACTGCCACATCTTCTACGGCTGCAAGGCCGTGCGCTTCGTGATGGGCGGCAATTCCAACCTCAAGTACGGCGCCCGCCTGATCCACTCCTTCCTCGGCGACAACTCCACCGTCTCCTGCTGCGAACTGCTCAACAACCTGATCTTCCCCTGCCACGAACAACACCACAACAACTCGTTCCTCGTCGCCGCCCTGCTCATGGGACAGAGCAACATCGCCGCCGGCGCCACGCTCGGATCCAACCACAACAGCCGGGCGAACGACGGCGAGCTCCAGGCCGGCCGCGGTTTCTGGCCGGGCCTCTGCACCACGCTCAAGCACTGCTGCCGCTTCGCCTCGTTCGTTCTTCTCGCCAAGGGCGACTACCCGGCCGAACTGAACATCCCGCTGCCGTTCTCCCTGCTGAGTAACGACACCGCCGCCGACCGCCTCCTGGTCATGCCCGCGTACTGGTGGCTCTACAACATGTACGCCCTGGCCCGCAACACCTGGAAGTTTCAGGCCCGCGACAAACGCAAGACCAAAACACAACACATCGAGGCCGACTCGCTCGCCCCCGACACCGCCGAGGAAATCTTCGCCGCCATGCGCCTCCTGGAAATCTGGACCGCCAAAGCCCATCTGCGCCGCACCGGCGAAAGTGCCGCCAGTACACCCGCTGGCGAAAACCCCCGCCCCACGCCCTCGCAAAACCCGCCGGTGACGACACCGGCGGCACTGGATCAGCGACTCGCCGCCATCGGCCGCTCCCTGCTCCTCGACTCGCCCGACAAAACGGCCGGCCTCAAAATCCTCGGCGAGGGCATGGAGAACACCAGACGCGAGGCCGTCATCCTCAAGCCTCGCGAGGGATATGCCGCCTATCGGCAGATGCTCCACCACTACGCCGTCAAAAACCTCCTGGCATACTTGGCGGCCAACCCCGGCGCGACGCTCGCTTCCACATGCAGCGCACTCGCCGCCCCACGCCAGCAGACCTGGGTCAACCTCGGCGGCCAGCTTGTCCCCGCGCCGGATGTCGATCGCCTCCTCGCCGACATCAAGTCCGGCGCGCTCGCGGGCTGGCCCGAAATCCACCAGGCCTACGACCGCCTCTGGCAGGAATACCCCCTTCGCAAACAGCAACATGCCCTGGCGACTCTGCACACGCTGCTGGATACACAGTCCCTGACCCCGGCCGCATGGAACACCGCCCTCGACCAGGCCATCGCCATACAGGAACTCATCCGCGACCGGGTCTACCTCAGCCGCAAGAAAGATTTCGACGACCCCTTCCGCCAGACCACCTTCCGCAACCCCGAGGAAATGCGCGCCGTCCTCGGCACCCCCGAGGACAACAACTTCGTCGCCCAGGTCCGCCAGGAAACCGAGGCATTCCGCTCCCTCGCCGTTGCGGCCCGCGCGACGTGAGAGCCGGGGCAACGCAAAGGACCACCCACTATGGATCAACAACTCATAGACATCATCGATCGCCTGAGCGATTCCGAAGGCCGTGCTCAAATTGGCATAAACCAGGGAACCACCTTCGGCGAACTGACCATCGGCTCCGGTGACGCCGCCGTCAAATATCTCCTCAAGCCGCTCGGTGAACTCTACGGCAAAGGCCCCGGCCGCGATAACGTCGACCCGCAGGACGAGAGCTATATGCCGCTGTTTCTGGCCATCGAAGGCGAGATCGCCCGCTGCGATACCATCTGCAGATACCCGATGATGGATGGCACCGTATCCATGGCCTTGTCCAGCCTGGCCATGAGCCCCGAAGCCGAAGTCGCCCCGGACTCTTTCGCCGAGCAGATCCAGCTATCGTTGCGTATGACCCTGAGCGTCAACGACTATTCTCGCCAGGACGTCAAGCACGCCATCCGCAAGATCCTCAAGTCCGTCGATCGCCACACCAAGGCCGCCGGCCAGCGCGGCTACCTCGACTTCATCCACAAGTACGTCAAGGGATGAAGTCATGCCCGCAGGTGCGACAGTAACTCGCGCCATGGACCATTGCGAAAGACCCTTTGGCTCTTGAACCCTTGAACCCTTAAACCAGCCGACAACCAACAACGGCCAACGGACTACCAACACAAAAGGAGTTCCATGCCCAATTCCAACCGCGCCGTCACCACCCTGATCGCCCTTCTCGCCTTCGCTTCCCTCGCCGCGGACTCGCCCCAGCCCGCCTGGGTCAACGTCACCTCCAACGTCGGCGGTGAGAAATGGGGCGCTTACGGCGTCACCTACATGGCGGCCGTTCCCGGCAGCGATCAGGTCATCGCCGGAGTCAGCGAATGCGGCCTCTGGGCCACCACCGACGCCGGCGCCACCTGGCGAAAACTCGGCGGTGATGAAATCAAGAGCCGTCCCGGTCGCATCGTCTTCGACCCCAAAAACCCCGCCATCTTCTGGGTCAGCGGCTGCTACGGCGATGCCCCATTCCAGACCACCGACGGCGGCAAATCCTTCAAACGCCTCGGCAAACTCGCCCACGCCGACGGCGTCGCCGTCGATTTCACCGACCCGCAACGCAGAACCCTCCTGCTCGGCCTGCACGAGCAATCCCAAAGCCTGCAACTGTCCACCGATGGTGGAATGTCATGGACAAAGATCGGCGACAAACTCCCGGCCGACAGCAACCACAGCACCGACCCCATCATCCTCGACTCCAAGACTTTCCTCATCAACACCGCCGGTTGGAAACAAAAAGCCACGCTCGGCATCTACCGTTCCCAAGACGCCGGCGAAACCTGGACCCAGGTCTCCACCTTCGGCCCCGCCGGCCAGCCCCTCGTCGCCTCCGACGGCGCGATCTACTGGATGCGCCTCTGGGGCGGCGGCCTGCTCAAAAGTACCGACCAGGGCAAGACCTGGAGCGAAATCTCCAAGGCCCCCAAGAGCAATCCGATCGAACTCCCCGACAAACGCCTCGCCGCCCTGGCCGACACCCAGATCCTCGTCTCCGCCGACGCCGGCGCAACCTGGACCAAACTCGGCCCGCCCGCCCCGTTCAAGCCCAACGGCATCATCTACAGCGAAAAAGGCAAATGCTTTTACGTGTGGCATCTGTCCGACAACAAGAACATGGACAAGCAGTCCATCGTCCGGCTGAATGTGGAATAGCCGTTACCCCCCCTTCGCCGGGA
>JBEKVL010000470.1:0-5595 GCA_049514055.1 Tepidisphaeraceae bacterium
TCGCTTGCGTGACAGGAAGAGCGGTCCCTTCGACTGGCGGACTCTTCAACAGCAGGCAAAACAAGGATTGATTTCGCGTCTGCACCAGATTTCCACGGATGACGCGACCTGGCGCCCGGCCGGCTCGATCGAAGGATTGTTCTGAGCAGGGAGGTGACATTTGGCAGGTGAAATCACGGCCGCATCCAGCATCCGCGAGGCGATCGCATCCGACCAGTTCAACGTCGTGCGTACCGTGACATGCGCCCATTGCTGGCATCGCTTTCGCCCGGCGCGCATTCTCTGGGTGTCCCAGCACGAAGACCTCGTCGGCGATCCCGTTCTGAAGGATGAACCGCTGCGCTTCCTGCCGACGCGGTTCACGCTCGAGGGCCAGGCCATCGACGCCCGCGGCATGGTGTGTCACGCCATGGCTTGTCCACAGTGCCACATGCCGATCCCGCGGCTGCTGCTCGAGAATGAGGTGACGTTCCTGTCGCTCATCGGCAGTGTCGGCAGCGGCAAGTCCAATTTCCTGGCCGCCATGACCTGGGAACTGCGGCAGCAACTTGCCCGGCATTTCGCCATACTCTTCACCGACGGCGACAAGGAAGCCAACTGGGTGCTGAATCGATACGAGGAGACCCTGTTCCTGCCGGCCGATCCGGATCGTCCCATCTTTCTGGAAAAGACCGGCACCCACGGCGATCTTTACAAATCGGTTCGCATCAGCGGCCAGGAGATTCAACTGCCCAAGCCGTTTCTCTTCTCGTTTCATCCGACGGGCATCCACCCGCGCGCCGCCCAGGCGCATCGCGCCGGCTCGGTCGTCTGCCTCTACGATAACGCCGGGGAACACTACGGCGTCGGGCAGGATACGGCCATGACCCCCGTCACGCGCCACCTGTCGCATGCCCGGGCCCTGATGTTTCTCTTCGACCCGACGCAGGACACGCGTTTTCGCACCCGCTGCAAGCAGTTCTCGAAAGACCCGCAGATTCTCGATGCCATCCAGTCGATCCGCCAGGAAACGATCCTCACCGAGGCTGCCTTGCGCATCCGCAAGCACCTCGGTCTTTCACCCTACCAGAAACATACCCGCCCGCTGCTGGTCCTGGTGGGCAAGTCGGACGTCTGGGGTCCGCTGCTCGGCCATGACATCACCAGCGAACCCGTGGGGCTGGAACCAACCGGCACATTCCCGCTGGCGATGGTGGACATGATGCGGGTCGAGAAGATATCGGACCTGGTACGGATGATGTTGCTGGAGGTTTCGCCCGAGATCGTCGCCGTGGCCGAGGACTTCAGCAACGAGGTGGTGTACATCCCGGTCAGCGCGCTGGGCCGCTCGCCGGAGCGGCAGCCTGACAACACGGGCCTGTTCGTGCGGCCGCGCGATGTCCAACCACGTTGGGTGACGGTGCCGATGCTGTACGCTTTTGCCCGGTGGTTCCCGGGGCTGATCGCCGGGTATCGGCCGGCGCCAGCAGTTTCAACCGGCAAGCCGTGAGGGCGTTGGCATTGTTCGGGAGCAGTAACATGACCATAAACCGTCATCCTGAGCGTACCCGCGAAGGATCTGGCCGCGACGTGCGTAGCCAGATCCTTCGCGGGTACGCTCAGCATGACGATTGCTGTGGTCTTAGATGTTCACCAGCGAGTACGAAACTTTGGGCGCAAGGTCTGCGCCCCAAAGGGCCGAAGGAATATAGCCCAGGGTTGAGCGCAGCTCTAGCCTGGGTAGGCTTGAGAACAAACCGTGTTTCCGCCCTGAAAGGGCGGAGGAATCGCGTGGATGCAACGCACCCGCGTCTCCTCCGCCCCTTCAGGGCGGGGCATCACTGGTTGTTCAACACCCAGGGTATGCGAGTACGCAAACCCTGGGCTTGGCTCCTACGGCCCGTTGGGCCGTTCGTTCGTGCTAGCCGAAAGCGTCATGGGTCCGGTTCGCTATTTTGCCGAATTTCCGGTCGCATCCAACCATGAGCCACGAAATCTATTACACCTCGGCCTCGGAAGGGATCCGCGCGGGTCAGCAGGGGTTCTGCACGGTCGGGGCGAGCGACGGGATACCCAGGCCGCTGCTGGAGCGGCTGGCATCGCTCAGCGGATACCGGCACCAGTTTGAAACCAGCTCGGGCGGGCCGGCCAATCCGGTGGCGCACGCACACTGGATCGTGCGGCTCGGGGGCAAGAGTCATCATGTGCTCTCGCGTATCTGCGACAGCGGTTTCGATTACACCAAGCGGAACAACTCCTTCGCGCATCATTTGATCGTGGAGGGCGATGAACTGGCGCCGGGCGGCCCGGCCTGGATGCTGTCGCGGCCGGGGACGATGGTCGATTCCTGGGATGGGCGAGTCGGGCCGATTGTCCGCACCGGCCCGCTGCCGCGCGGCGATGCGCTTCCGGCGCGATGTGTGGCATGGGAACAGGCGGCCGGCGATGCGGGCTGGGCGGGACTGCTGGCCGAGAGCTTCTCCACAAGCCCCGGCAAGCCGGTGTGCATTCTCTACGCACCCGGCCAGGAAATACTTCCGCTGATCGACGAGGCCATTCGGCTGCTGCCGGTGAACCTGCGCTGGGAGGTTACGTTCAACACGTACTTCACGAGCGTTTCCGCCAGTGCGGTCTGCGCCTGGCGTTGTTGTCTGGCCAACACCCACGCCGCCGAGGCGGCCGTTCGCCACGCGGCCAGTGGCATCGTCATCGACCTGACGAACATTCGCCAAGCCGCCATGCTGTCCGAGACTCCGTGGGTCGAAACGGCGCGAACGGGTCAGCCGATGAAGCCGGCCACCAGGTCCGCCAGGCCCGCGGCACAGTCGCCCGCAAAGTTCTGGCTGAGCGCCAAGGACCAACCGGCCATACCGCCTGCCCCTGCGGAGATTGAGGACACGGCGGTTCCTCCTGAAGCTCAAGCGGACGGCGACAGCATCGACATGCCGCCCGGCCCGCTGCCTCCGATGCGTCCGATCCGGCCGAACGTGCGTTTGGCCAAAGACTCACAGCCGACCCGTATCCGCCCCGGTTCGCGCAGCGCCGTCGCCAGGCCGTGGCGGCGCGTGGCGCTGCTCTATCTGGCGGCCTGCCTCGCCATCGGCGCGGGCACATGGTTTGTCATTCGGGCGGCCAGGGAACTGGGGCCGCCGGATATCGCGCCGCGCCGCACCGGGCCGACCTCTTCATCGGTGGAGAACGACACCACAGCCAGCGCGACAGGGACTGCCAACCCGCGCGTGGCTCTCGCCACCGGCCCGGCGACGAAATTAGCCGTTCCCGCTTCCTCGGCGCAGCAGGGAACGATGGTCGCCGCCGTGACTCGTCCGGCGCCGGAGCCCGTCACGGCGCCAACGGTGAAGACGATTGTCCTCCAGAGTCCGCTTGAACATCCTGCGCGCGGCGCGGGGCTCAGCGATCAGACCCAGCGGGTTTCGCTGCCGCCCTTGAGCGATGACCTCCAGGCCGTGACATCGCTTGGCATTCTGTTCCCGGGTGATAAGACGACCCGCATCTGTCGCGACGCGGGGCTGTCCGGCACGCTCCAGGCCATCCCGGCCGGCCCGGCCGATCGCCCGGGGTTTGTCCTTCGTTGGAGCGATGCCATCGGCACCACCACGCCGGCCGATGTGTTGACAGTGCAGTTGACAAGACGTTGCGGCAGATCGAACTGACGTGGCGCACCAGCATCGTGCTACGCCGGCCCGAGGTGGCGGGGCTGGCATATTGGCTCGTGCGCATCTCGCCGCTGACCGTCTCCGAGCCGGGCAAGCCGGCTCCGCGGCGCATCGCCTTCGCGCCGCTGGAAATCCCACCGCTGGACCTTTCCAAAGAGTCCGCGGAGATCACCCTGCCGCAGGATTTCCCCCCTTCGGTGCAAACGGAAGTGCGGGATCTCCCGCCGAACTGGTCCGCCAAGACCCGCTTGCACTGGGACGCCGCTGATTCCGATCTTCGCCGCCCGGAGAACGCCTGGCGGATCATCGAACTTGAGCGGCTCGACACGGGCAAGCCCACGGGAATCGGCGCGACGCTCCGGATTCAGCCTGGTTTCAAGGCTGTCGAGTGCGATTACCCCGCCAGGGTGCAGGCATATCGCTCGGAGATCGTGCGTATCGGGCAGGAAGTGATGACGATCGACGCCGAGATTAACCGGCTCGTCGTTGACGCCGAATCAGACATTAAGCAGAATGAGCGTGAACTGGCGGATACGCCCAAGGCGCTCAAAGCCGCCAACAAGGAACGGCGGGCGGTGCTGGCCGAGGCCCGCAAGCCCCTGGACGCCCGGAAAGGAGAACGCGAGCAATTATTGCACGGGTACAGGATGGCGTTGTCCTGGTATGCCGATCTGGCTTCGTTCGATATTGTCATCAAGCTTTCCGAGGATGCTCCGCTGGCGGTGTTGCGCGTGCGTAAGTTGTAGGGTGGGCACTGCCCACCATATGTAATGTTTGCGCGACGAATGGTGGTAGTGCCCACCCTACGTGAGAAAACATGGCCGATTATCAGAGAGTTGTCGAATATCTCCGCGATGCGCGTGCGGCGCCGATGACGGTGGCGACGGACGAACTCCGGCAGTACGCCGTGGAGTACGCCGATCTGTGCAGGGGCGCCAACGAACGTCTTCGCCGCTGCACGACATTTCTCCAGCAGGGTCTGCGCTCCGAAGCAATGCAACTCGTCGAAGAGTCGCCCAATCTCCTGGATCTGGTCGCGGCGCTCGACCTGCCTGATGCGTCGGCCTGGGCCGACTTCTGCCAGCAGTTCGAGCTTCCGGCGCCCCCGCCGCTGCAGATGGACCGGGCGGCCATGCTGGCCGACATGTACAACCAGGATCAGTCGCTCGAGGAACTGCTCGATCGTCACCGCCTCCTGGCGCTGGCGCGGGCGCCGCTCCGCAAACGGTTGGAGTTGATGCGGCAGATTGCGCCGCTCGATGCCGCCAGCGGGTTCTGGGATAAGGACATTCGTGGTTTCGAACACGCCCGCATCAAGGAGATGCGACTGGAAACGCAGGCGGCCATTAGTGCCGGCAACGCCACGATGATCTCCGAACTGGCCGCCGAAATCGAGCAGAACCCCTGGCGCGAGCCCGTTCCCGGCGATCTCCAGAAGGCGGTCAACGACGCCTTCACTGCCATGATAAAGGCCGAGGTCGAAGGCAAACTGGGCGGGTTGCTGGATCGTCTGCGAGCAGCGTACGCGGCCAAATTGCACGAAGACTGCGCCGCACTGCTCAAACAGGTGCGCGAGATATTCGACTCCGCCGGGCTGACCGCTGTTTCCACTCCGATCGCCATGGAGATCCAGCCGGTCGTGCAATGGGTACAGAAGGAGAACGACCTCAAGGCAAAACACGATGCGTTTGCAGCCAGTTGTGTTGCATTTGGCCGCTTGATCGACGCGGGTGCGCCGAATGAGGAGCTTGAGACCGCGCACCACAAGCTGGAAGAATCGGGCGACGGGATTCCGCCGGAACTGACGCAAGCCTATGCAGCCCTTCTTGCCCGGCGGCGCGGGGCCGCCAGGCGCCAGCGGATCGTTTATCTCTCACTGGCGGCGGGCTCCGTCGCGGCGGTCCTGGCGATCGTGTACCTGGCGTTGCAGAACCAGGCG
>JBEKVL010000471.1:0-5567 GCA_049514055.1 Tepidisphaeraceae bacterium
TGTCGGGTCTTTCAATCGAGTTTCGCAGCATGGGAATGCCGTGTTGGCGATCATTCAGTACGCGGCAGAGCAGGTCTCCCTCAGTGGCCGCGGCGCGAAGGGCGATCCGCGGATCGGACTGGGTGACCAAGGCCTCCAGCATGGGCAGAGCGGAGGCAGCCTGCTGTAGTACAATCATGGTCTGGGCGCGGTACAGGCGTGCCAGCGCCTTCTTTGCCGGCGTCAGTGTCTCGGCTTCAGCACGGCTGAACGCGAGCATTGCCAGTTGCGTCTCTCCCCGCCACATGCGCATCTTTCCAATGCCGATCAGCACGTCGCCGGTGTCGGGGCTGGCGTCCGCGGTGAAGCCGGGCTCGTCCACGCCGGCGATAGCGGCCTCGGCCGGCCAATCCGCATCCGTCGGCCGCCCCAGTATGGCTCGCTCCCACAACGCCGGATTGCGTACGCTCGCGCCCGCGGCGATGGCCGATTTCCAGGCGTCCACGGCCGCCGCCGTGTGGCCCTGGCGGCGCTCGGCTTCGCTCAGCAACAGGCCTGACTCGAATCGCTCCGGGCGCGATCCGGCCTGGGCCGACCGGTCGGCACGGGCGAACAACTCGGCGGCGCGAACAGGCTTGTCATCCAGCAGGGCTGTGAGGCCGGCAAGGCGAAACGCCTCGGTCTGCAAGGCAGGCGGGGCACCGGTCGGCAAAGCAGCCGCAGGGTCGATCCTGGCGGCCTCTGACACGCTCCCCGATTGGATCAGCACCAGCACCTTCTCCCGTGCCTGGCGGAAGCGCGCGTATGCCTGACGATCGGATCCCGCGGCCGACAGCGCCGTCGACCACCCTGGGCCTCCTTCGGCCAAGGCGAAGATCCGGTCGTAGGCCTCGGCGATCGCCAGGCGCAGCGGCAGATCCGTTTCGACGGCTACGCTCTCGCGTAACAGGTCCAAGGTGACATCCGGCCAGCGCTGCAGCAACTTGTTCAGCCCTGCCCCACCTTCCAAGGCCGACAGACGAGCTCGCTCAAGCATCCAAGCCGAGGTTGGCCTGCTCTCATCGCCGGAATAGGCCCAGCGGCTTTGCACCGATACTCGCCGGGGTCCGGGCTTGGGCCGATCCGCCGCAGCGCCCGAAGCGTTTGCAGTGGTTCCCCCGCCCGCCGGTACGTACGTGCATCCCGACGAATGAAACAGAACCACCATGCCCGCCGCTGCCGCGATCAATCTGATTGTCTTTGTCATGGCATACCATCCACACGAACTCTGACACGAATCATCTGAACCAAACGTCCGTTGCTGTGCCGCGCCGACGCCGATCTAAAACTCCGCCGGAAGCACGCTGTGAAAGCGGAAGATCCTCTCCAGGTCATTCCGTGGTGGATTGGGCCGCGGAACCTCGTGCGGCAGATACGTGTTCATCGAGCCGATCGGCGCGCCGTTGGCTGGATACACATCCGGAACCTTCGGATGAATCGAGTTTGCCTCGATCAGCCGCTTTCCCGCCGCCTCCGCTTCCGCCGGTGTGCTCAGGATGTAGGGCCGGATCACCACCACCAACTCGCGCCGATAGCGCCCGGTCACCTGCCGTCTGAAGAGGATGCCGACGATCGGAAGTTGCCCCAGTACCGGCACCTCCTGGCGCGTGTCCTGCACACCCTCCTCGATCAGCCCGCCGAGAGCGAGACTGAGTCCGTCCTTGGCAATCATGGTGCCGGTCAGCGTGCGCGCTGACACCACGTCGACCGGCTGGTTTGTGATCCCACCGGTGGAGGTGACGATCGGAACCGTTGCCCCGCCGCTTATGATCGCGGAGGTCTCCTGTACCAGCCGGAGCGTGACGGTGTGGTCGGCATTGATGTTGGGAGTGATCAGCAGCGTAGTACCCACGGGCTGGAAATTGAACTGTGTGTTGCCACTCTGGACCGTCTGTGCCTGGTTCTGGGTCGTATTCACGTTAATGCCCTGGACGATCGGGTACTGTTCCCCGACGAACACCCGGCTGACCTCGTTGTTGGCCACCAGCAACAGCGGAGTGGCGAGGCTCGTCACCCGGTTCGTGTTGTCGAGCATCTGCATGCGAGCCCGGAAGTTCTGATCCACCCACTGGTAGACCATGGAGGTCTGGTCCAGTCCGAATGGGGCGAGCGCGCCGGTGCCGCCCACGGCCCCCGAGGGGGGCGTCGGCTGCTGGATGTTTCCCGTGCTGAACGTGCCGGTGTTGTGCGAGTCGCCAAACTGCATGTCGAAGATCGAACTGAACCCGTCGCTCAGGTCCACGGACATCACCTTGACCTCGAGCAGAACCTGCGGCGTGGGGACGTCGATCTTGGCTTTCAGGCGGCCGATTTCCTCCTGCACCTCCGGATCGCTGGTACGGACGATGATCTGGTTGTTGCGCCGGATCACCGTCACATAGATGGCGGTGGTGTCACGCCGCAGACCCGCGATCTTGTCGGCGTCCACCCCCAGGCCCGCTCCGTTTTGCCGGAGCATGTCGGCTATCCGCGCCAACTGGTCGGAGTTCAGATCGCGGAGGTCGTTCTGTTTCTGCTGTGCGGTCGTGTCGGATTGCTGGCCCAGACCGCCAATGCCACCGCGCGAACTTGACGAACCGCCGCCCGCCCCGCGTCCGCTTGAACCGCCACCGTTGCTGTTACCGAATCCGCCGCCACCGTTGCCGCCGGAGTTTCCCCCTGATCCGCCTGACGTGAATGACTGCGTCAGCCCCTGGCTGTGGGAGTCGAGCTGGTCGAACCTGTCGAAGCGGCGCTGGATGTCGTCGGACTCATCGTAGACATTTTCCTTACCCAGGCTGAGCCGCACGCGATCACCGTACAAGTCGCGGATCGCGACTGCCAGGTCCACTGCATTGGGATACAACAGCGTATAGACTTCGGTCTTCTGATCGCGGAAGACAGTGAGTCCCTCCTGGAATTCCTTGGCCGTGGTCACGATGCCGATTCCTTCATCGGTCGGCTTCTTGAAGAACAGACCGTGGGTTTGGCAGATCGTCTGCACCGCGTTGAACGCGCTCACATTGTGAAGACGTACGGTCACCTTGACCTTGGCGGCCTCGTCGCTTGCCGCCATGTTCAGCCCGGACGATCGTCCGATCAGCGACAGCGCATCTCGCAACGGGGCGTCCCGCAGGTCAATCTCCTCCAGCCTAGCATCGAAGTTCGGGCGCGTGGTCGGCCGGGCGGGTGGATCAGGATCCGATGCGCCCAGCACGGGAAAGGGCGCCGGGCCAAGCAGGGCGGCAGTCAGTACAACCCTCACAATGAATCTTTGCTTTTTCATGGGCAGATACTCTCCAAAATCCGGCTCACGGGCTCGCGACATGCCGGCCCGCGTCAGCGGATAATCATGGTCTGGGCCAGGAGCCCGGCCTCGACCACGACTCCCTCCTCACTTATCTTCAGCACTTTCAAAATGATCTGGCTCTGCTCGCCGCCGCGGGTTACCGCAACCGGGGTCTTGGAGGGATCGTCCAATCCGCTCAATTCACCGTGGCCGGCGGGCGCGATGCGACCCGCCACCGTGATGGGTATTTCCGTGCCGACCTGGACCAGGAATACGCGGTTCGCCTCGGCCACCTCCAGCAGCGCCAAGGGCTTTGCACCATCGGGCTTGATGAAGCCCCGGAGCGACATCGCGGGCATGTGCGGCAAATCCACGCGCTTCGTGCCCGGGTTCACGCCGAGGAGCCAGCGCAGATCATCGCCGCCGGCCGAATGGGTATCGGCCTCGCGGGACGGATCTTTGGCGCGTTCCTTCTGTGGATCTTTGGCGACTCCCACCTGGGCGGAGGCGGGCGGAGCCTTCCCTTCCGTGGGCGACTCGCTCTTGAGCGGATTGGGCGCTGGATTCGCCGGGACACTCGCATCGCTCGCCTCCCTGAGTTTCGAATCCGCTGGCTCGTCTGCCTGCGCTACCAGGGGCAACCCCAGGAGGGCGGCCAGCACGAAGGTTACGGCGCGGCACTGCCGGCAGGCCACGATCAGCCCGCGAGTCGGCGCCAGAGCGCGATCCGTACCGCGACGGCCTGGAGACAGGATGCCACTGTGATCTTCTGATGTGCTGCGGCATTTCCAGAGATTGCGATGCATGGTGGACTCCTATTTGTGAACGACGGGGCCATCCGTGTTTTCCATCACCTCGGCGACCGTCGTGATGCCGGCCAGCAGTTTGTCGCCCGCGTCCTGCCGCAGGGTGCGCATTCCCCTGGCCACCGCCGCGTCACGAATACGGTTCTCGGGGGCCGAGGAGACAATCAGTTCGCTCAGCTCGTCGTCGGGCACCATCATCTCGTACACGCCGATCCGGCCGGCATAGCCTCGCCCGGCGCAGAGTGGACATCCGCCGGCGTCGTAGACGACTTCGCCGGCAGTTTCGGGCCGGCCAATGGCAACGGCCTCGGGCGTCGTCAATGTCCGCGGGCGACGGCAGCTTCTGCACAGCCGCCGCACCAGCCGCTGGGCAGCGCTGAGCCGCAGTGTCGCGGCCACCAGATACGATGGCACGCCCATGTCGATCAGGCGCGTGACTGCTCCCGGGGCTGAATTCGTGTGCAGCGTGCTGAAGACCAGGTGGCCGGTCAGCCCCGCCTTGATGGCGATGTCCGCCGTTTCCAGATCGCGGATTTCGCCGACCATCACCACGTCCGGGTCGTGGCGAAGCACGCTCCGCAGCGCGTTGGCGAAGGTGACCTTCTCGGCCGAGTCCACCGTCACCTGGGAGATATCATCCATCTCATACTCGATCGGATCCTCGACAGTCACGATGTTCAGCGCTTCCCGATCCAACTCGCGGATGGCCGCGTAGAGCGTGGTTGTCTTGCCGCTGCCGGTCGGCCCATTCATGAGGATCATGCCGTGTGGTGCCTGGATGGCCCGTGCGAATACCTCCAGGTCGGCGGCGCACATCCCCAGTTTCGCCAGCGTCAATGTTCCGGCTTGCAGGTTCAGGAGGCGGAGCGTCATGCGTTCACCGTACTTGACGGGTACGGTGGCGACGCGGATGTCCACGGACGGGCGATCCGGCCCGTTGCCGATGGACCAGGTGAATGCCCCATCCTGCGGGGCTCGCTTCTCGGCGATGTCCATCCCGCTCAGCACCTTCAGACGGGAAATCAGTCCGACCTGCCGCGATGCGGGCAGCCGGCGCAGCTCCTCGAGCTGGCCATCCACGCGAAGCCGGATCCGAACCGTGTCCCGGCGCGGCTCGATATGCACGTCGCTGGCCTGCCGCAAGAAGGCAAAACGCAGAATCTCGTCGGTCAGGGGAATGGCGTCGTCCGCCTCCGGCCCGCGGACGGCGCCGTGACGTATCGCGGGCGCGGCCGCGTCGGGGTAGACCCTCTGGAGCACCCGCCGCAGTGCCTCCGGATCCGCCTTCCGGGGCACCACGGGCATGCCGACGTAACGTTCCACGGCCTCCAGGCCCGCGCGGTCGCCCGGGTCGGCGCAGGCGACGAGGATCTTTCGATCGGCCATCGCGAAGGGCAGCATCGACCGGCGCAGGGCCAGGCTGGCCGGCACACGCAGCGCCCAGTTGGGGTCGATGCGCAGCTTGTCCGGATTGA
>JBEKVL010000472.1:0-5563 GCA_049514055.1 Tepidisphaeraceae bacterium
GACCTCGAGAAGGTCAAGCGTCGGATCGTGGAATACCTGGCCGTGCGCAAGCTCAAGCCGGACGGCGGCGGCGCCATCCTGTGTTTTGTCGGGCCGCCGGGCGTGGGCAAGACATCACTGGGCAAGAGCATTGCCGAGGCCATGAACCGCAAGTTCATCCGCGTGGCGCTGGGCGGCGTGCGCGACGAGGCGGATATTCGCGGGCACCGGCGGACGTACATCGGGTCGATGCCGGGCCGGATCATAACGGAGATTCGCAAGGCGGGCACGCGGAACCCGGTGATGATGCTCGACGAGGTGGACAAACTGGCCAGCGATTTCCGCGGCGATCCGGCCTCGGCGCTGCTCGAGGTGCTCGACCCGGCGCAGAACTCGACCTTCACGGACCACTATCTGGACGTGGCGTTCGATTTGTCCAAGGTGCTCTTCATTGCCACCGCCAACAGCATGGACTCGGTTCCGGTGGCCCTGCGTGACCGCATGGAAGTCATCGAAATCCCCGGCTACACGGACCTGGAAAAGCTGGCCATCGCCCGCCGCTATCTGGTGCCCCGGCAGATCGAGGTGCATGGGTTGACGAAGAAGCAGGCCACTTTGAACGATGCCATGATTCGCCTGCTCATCGACGGTTACACGCGCGAGGCCGGCGTGCGCAACCTGGAGCGCAGCATCGGCAGCATTGCCCGCGGCATCGCCGCGGACATCGTGGCCGGCAAGATCCACGCGCAGAAGGTCGACCGGCAGGTGATCGAGCGGGCACTGGGGCCGCGGAAGTTCGAGTCGGAACTGGCGTCGCGCACCAGTGTGCCGGGCGTGGCGACGGGCATGGCGTATACGCCCGTCGGCGGCGAGATCCTCTTCATCGAGGCCTCGCGGATGAGCGGGAAAGGCAACATCATACTCACCGGGCATATCGGCGATGTGATGAAGGAATCGGCGACGGCGGCTTTTTCGTTGATCCGCTCGCGGGCGGAGCAGCTTGGCGTCGATCCCAAGTTGCTGGCCGAGAGCGACATTCACGTGCATGTGCCCGCGGGCGCGGTGCCCAAGGACGGCCCGAGCGCGGGCGTGGCGATGTACGTGGCGCTGGCGTCGCTGATGCTGAACCGGGCGGTGCGGCATGACATCGCCATGACCGGAGAGATCACGCTGCGCGGGCTGGTTCTGCCGATCGGCGGACTGAAGGAGAAGACGCTGGCGGCGATGCGGGCCGGCATCAAGCAGGTGATCGCGCCCAAGCGGAACGAGAAGGACCTGGCCGAGATTCCCGATGAAGTGCGGCGGGGCCTGAAATGGCATTTCGTGTCAAACGTGGACGAGGCGCTGCGGGTCGCGGTGCAGGATGCGCCAAAAAAAGCGAAAAGCAATGGAAAACGGTCCCGAGGCAAGCGAGAATAGTGGAATACTGGCGAGTCTGCTCCGGCGCTTGTGGCGGCGGAGCGGGCGACGCGGTCTGAAGGCAGAGAGGCAGTTCATCGAACATGAGCCACATGAATGTCCAGCAGGTTGGTGAGATGACGGTCGTGGAGTTTACATGTCCGTCGCTGATGGACCCGATCGAGCTCGAGCAGATTGCCGCTCAGCTCTACAAGCTCGTTGACGAGCAGGACAAGCGCCAGATTGTCCTGGATTTCGAGAAGGTGGAGTATCTGGCCAGCCAGGCGATCGGCATCCTCCTGGCGATGCAGAAAAAACTGGCGGCCCTGAAGAAGAGCACGCTCATTCTCTGCGGAGTGGGGCCGCGATTGATGGAACTGCTGCGGATCACCCGGCTGGACCGGGTGTTGACCGTGAAACCCACGCAGAAAGAGGCGACCAAGTCCGCCGGCTGATCGGGCAATCCCGCCGGACTGGGCGGGGCCGTTCTTGTCGGGCAACGAAGATGTGTCGGAGGACCGGCGCGGCAGGCAAGACGCCCGTGGCATGGAATTCGGCCGGCCAGAGGATGGTTTTGACAAGGAGAGACAATGGTAGAAGCGAGGGTCGAGCTCCAGTTCAGCGTGTTCCTGGTGAACAAGCCCGGCGTGCTGGCGCAGGTCACGCGGGCGCTGGCCGAGGAGAAGATCAACATCGTGGCGATGACGCTGGTGGATTCGCAGGAGCACGGCGTTCTGCGATTTGTTGCCGAAGATGCGCTTTCGGCCCGCAAGACGCTGATGTTGCTCAACCTGCCGACCACCGAAACGGAGGTGCTGCGGATGGAACTGTCCAACCGTCCCGGCGCGCTGGCGGACGTCGCCGGGCTGCTCGGCGAGAACCACATCAACATCAACTACGCGTATTGCACGAGCGGCGCGCCTGGTGGCAAGACCACGGCCATACTGAAAGTCGCGGACCTGGCCAAGGCCCAGCGCGTGCTCAAGGTCAGCAGCGCCAAGCACAAGGAACCCAACCTGCGCAAAGGCGGCCCGCGGCGCTGAACTGAATCCCTGCTGGCGCGGACACTACACTGCTGGAGATCCATCATGAGAGCATTCGGCGGACTCGTGGCGCTGCTGGTCACCGTCGCACTTATTCTCTGGTTGTGGACTGAACACACCACCGTGGTCGTCGAGAAATCCAAGCCGGCCATCGAGACTGCCAACCAGCTTTCCGGTCACGACCGCGAAGGCCGCGGGATCAAGGCCAGCGATGGCATCAAGCTCGAAGGCATGTTCCAGGCCGGCAAGTTGCGTTCGCTCATTGTCGCGGAGATCTCCGACGACAATCCGCTGGCCACGTTTTACGGGCTCAAACGCGGGGATTGCATCGTCCAGGCCGGCTCGTTCGACTTCCGCGACGAGGATGAGAAACTCGCCATCCCGATGGTCTTCCAGGAAGGCTACCAGAAGCAACTGCCGCTGATCGTCATGCGCGACGGCGAGAAGATATCCCTTCCGCTGCCGAGAACTTCCACGCCGCCGGAGCAGGCCCAGCCGCAGAAGCCGCCCGCGGACAAGAACTCCGGCTCGTCGTTGCAGAGACAGATCGACGCCATTCCGGGCGTTCGCTGAGCCGCTCCAATCCCGTCCCCACGTAAAACCCGTGGCCGCAAAACAACAGTCGGTTTCGATTGTTGGATAAGTAGAGCATGGCCGATGCGCGCCAGTGGATCGCGCCGGCTGCGCGTGGTCGTGTGAGAACACGTTGTATCACAGGAGTGGATATGGCAGGTCGACGGCTTCGGCGTGCGTTCATGTCCGGTTTCACGGCCCTGTTGTTCCTGGCGGGTTTGGTCCCGGCCCGTGCCGAGGTGATCTGGGCCGAAGGCGAGAAGCCGCTGCGGTCCACGATGACGCGGCATCCCTGGTACTCGAGCGTGAAGCGAGACCAGCTTTCCGGCGGCGACTTCATCAGCAACTGGAGCCAGGACAAGGCCGGCGAGGCGTCGTATCGCGTCGTCGCGGCCAAAGCCGGAGAGTACGACTTCTGGGTTCGGGCCAATCCGGTGGGCGCGAAGTTGTCCTACAACCTCAATGCCGGCGACTGGATCGCCATCGACATGGAGAAGAACAATGGCGATGTGGCGAACATCGCGGCCGACGGCAAGATCGACCTGCGTTTCCTCTGCTGGGCCAACGCGGGCAAGGTCACACTGAACAAGGGCGACAACTCCATCAGTTTCCGCATGCACAGTGAGAACAATAACCACGGCATGCTCGATTGCTTTGTGTTTGCCGACGAGCCGTTCAGGCCGCGCGGCATCCTCAAACCGGGCGAGGTCGACAAGGAGGCGCGGCGTCTGGTCGAGCAGGAAAAGGGCTTCGTCGCCTTCGATCCGCCGCCCGACAAGTTCGACGCCTCGGCGCTGATGGACCTGCGCTTCCTCAATGAGAAGTTCGCCGGCGAAGGCGGGTTCATCACGACCAAGGGCAGCCAGTTCATCCACGGCAAGACCGGCCGGCCCGTGCGGTTCTGGGCGGTCAACGGGCCGCCCGACAAGACCGAGGACGACCTGCGCAACTGCGCGAAAATGCTCGCCAAGCGCGGCGTCAACCTCGTGCGGATCCACGGCGGTGTTTACGATGCGGCCGGCACATTCAGTCCCGATCAGGTGCGGCACCGCCTCGACATCGTGCGCGCCATGAAGCAGGAGGGAATCTACTCCCATCTGTCCATCTACTTCCCGCTCTGGCTGAACCCCAAGCCCGGTACGCCCTGGCTGCAGGGCTACGACGGCCAGAAACATCCGTTCGCGTCCCTTTATTTCAATCCCGATTTCCAGAAACAGTACCGCGGCTGGTGGAAGGCCATGCTGCTTACGCCCGATGCCAGAACCGGCAAGGCGCTTATCGACGAGCCGGCGCTGATGAGCGTGGAACTGGTCAACGAGGATTCGTATTTCTTCTGGACCTTCGCCGAAGCAAACATCCCCGATCCGGAGCTTCGCATCGTCGAGACCGCGTTTGCCGACTGGTGCAAGAAGAAGCACGGCTCGCTCCAGGACGCCCTGAAGAAATGGAACAACCTCGCCACCAAGCGCGACAACCTCGCCGAAGGCCGGCTGGGCATGCGGCCGCTCTGGAATATGGCCAACGAGAAGACCCTGCGCGACCAGGACACGGCGGCGTTTCTCGTCGAGCATCAGCGCCAGTTCTACGCCGACACCATTGCCTACCTGCGCTCGCTCGGCTTCAAGGGTCTGGTCACCTGCTCCAACTGGTATACAGCGTCGGCCGAGATTCTCGGCCCGCTCGAACGCTACTCCTACAACGTCGGCGACTTCATCGACCGCCACGGCTACTTCGGCTGCGACCAGAAGGGCGACAATTCCGGCTGGTCCGTGCGCGAAGGCCACACTTGGTCCGACCGCTCTGCCCTGCGCTTCGACGGCGAAAAGCCCGGCAGCGCCAAATCCTTCGGCCACCCGGCCATGGACGTCATCATCGACAACAAACCGACGATGATTTCCGAGACCACATTCTGCCGTCCCAATCGCTATCGCTCGGAGGCCCCGCTTTATTACGCCTGCTACGGCGCGCTTCAGGACTCGGGCTGCATCGTCCACTTCGCGCTGGATTCCAGCCGTTGGGCGGTCAAGCCCGGATACTTCATGCAGCCCTGGACGCTGATGGGTCCGTCGCAGGCTGCTCAGTTCCCGGCCGCGGCGCTGATCTACCGCAGTCGCCTCATCGACACCGCGACGAACGTCGTCGAACTCAACCTTGGCATCGACGACCTCAAGGCCCTCAAGGGCACGCCCATGCCGCAGGAGGCATCCTTGGACGAACTGCGCCTGAAGGATGTGCCCACGGGCATGGAGATCAAACCCGGTAATGTCATCGACCCGCTCGTCCACTGTGTCGGTCGGACGACGGTGAACTTCACGAAGACCACCGGCCCGCACAAGCTCATCGACACCTCAAAATATATCGACCGCAAGAGCCAGACCGTTACCAGCCTGACGCAGCAGCTCAAGCTCGACTATGGCAAGGGTGTCCTGACCATCAACGCCCCGGCCGCCCAGGGCGTCAGCGGCAATCTCAAGGAGGCCGGCGAAACCAGGCTGCGCGACCTGTCCATCTCCTGCGACATGGATCTGGCGCATATCGTTGCCGTCAGTCTCGACGACAAGCCGCTGGCC
>JBEKVL010000473.1:0-5554 GCA_049514055.1 Tepidisphaeraceae bacterium
CTGTTGATTGATACTCGGCCCCGCCAATGCCCGGTTGCCGAGAGAGAAAGTGCCAACTCCAATTCCAAGCCGACGCGGAATTCACCGCATCGGAGACGACGAGATCAAGAAATCTGACCTTGGCGATCCGCTGACCTTCAACCACATTGCCCGCCTGAGCGCGCTCCAGCCGGGCTTCGTAGACCGGCATCCAATGCTCGCCGCCCTCAAGGCCGACGTCGATCACCTGGGCATGCTGCTGGGCTACGGCTTCGGCAAACAGGTCTCCTTCGGTCGGCTGGCGGGCCTCAGCCGCAGTCTCGACCTTTTCTTCAAGGGCTTTCTCACACATCAGCTTCGCCAGCGATACCGCTTCACCTACACCATTTTCGGCGGCGGTGACGATCTCTTCCTGGTCGGGCCTTGGCATGACATGCTCCACCTCGTCTCCGATCTTCGCGGCTGGTTCGCGGCCATGGCCTGCGGCAATCCCTGTCTCACCTTCTCCGCCGGCCTCGTCTTCGCCAAGCCCAATACGCCCGTCCGCCAGCTTGCTGCGGCCGCAGACGACGCCATCGACGCCGCCAAGAACCCCAAGGAGGCCAAGGACGCCGGCCGCAACCGCATCACCATCGGCACCAACACGCTCACCTGGGATCAATTCAGTCAGAGTCTTGAACTGCACCGAACTTTGTTGGCCGCAGTCTCTGCGTCCGGCGACCAACGTCCGGGAATGAACGTGTCGCTGCTCTACCGCTTGCTCCAGTACGGCCGGATGGCAATGGCCGGTAAGTCGGCCACCAATCTGAGATGGCGGGCGCAGATGAGCTATGACCTGAAACGCAATCTTCGAGAGTCGCCGGCGAACGCAAAAGTTCAGGAACATCTGGCCGGGATTCGTTCCCGGGATGATGCCGCAGTTCTATACACAGCAGCCGTCTTCACCCTCTACTACTTGCGAGGAGGTACCGATGAGTAGGTCTAACTTCGGTCCCCGGACTGCCGGACCCGGCGATCAACGCGGGCCGGTGATTCAGTGCCTGTTTGATCCCGCCAAGCCGGAGCAGGAGTTGTACGACACACTGGCCGAGCAGCAGGCAGTGGCGCTCAGTGTCAACAGCAGCCAGCTCCGTCGCTTCTTCGGCGAGATCAAGGATCTGTATCGCCGCTATAACGCGCTGACCGCACAATCCGCGGATGACGGTGCCAGGGCCGACGTCTACCGTCGTGACATTGAGCCCCTCTTCAAGATGATCCGCAGCAAGGTCAGCTACGCCACCCGCGCCGGTGGTCAGAGCAAACTGGACGTGGCTTTTGCCGACTTCCTCAGCCAGGGCATCGCCAAAGTCCAGAGCCACGATCAATTCCGAAAATACGTCATGCACCTCGAAGCCGTCGTCGGCTTCATGTACGGAAAGGGAAAGGTGAGTCGATGAACAAGCCACGCCTTATTGCCGTTCGCCGGATCACCGGGCGGATCGTTGTGGTCACCGGCCTTCGAATCGGAGGCAGCCCGGAAACCATGGAGATCTCCGGGCTGGACAACCCCATCATCCGCAACCCGGCCAGCGCCGAACCGTTCATCCCCGGCTCATCTCTCAAAGGCCGCATGCGCAGCCTTGCCGAGTGGTACTTCGGCGAAGTTCCTCGCAATGGCGACGTCACTGACCCGGACGTGACCGCCGCCACCGCCCGCGTCTTCGGCATCCCGGCTCGCGATCCGAGCAGAGAGAGCGACCCGAAGAAACAGGCCGCCTACCAGCGCGGCCCCACTCGCCTGATCGTGCGCGACGCCCGCCTGTCGGAAGAAAGCCGCAAGTCGTTCCGCGAGGGCCGGCCCATCACCGAGGTCAAGAGCGAGAACTCCATCAACCGTCTGACGTCCGTGGCCAACCCACGTCCCATGGAACGGGTGCTGCCGGATGTCAGCTTCGACTTGGAGATCGTCTACCGCATCTTTGACGTGGAAGGCGATGAAGGCAAGACCGACAAGTTGCTGTTTGACCGCGTCGTCAAGTCGGCCATGGCACTGCTGGAGATGGATGCCCTGGGCGGCGGCTCATCGCGCGGCAACGGCAAAATCCGCTTCGACAGACTACGGGTACGGGAAGGTGAGGCCGAGGCCGACCTCCATCTCCCGACCCTCAAATTCCCGGCCGAAACGGCGGTGGCGGGTTGAGTGACCACCGTCCGGTGGCCCGACCTCTGAATCAGGGCAGGTGCCATGATGAACACGTACCGCATTCAGCTTGAGCTTCGCTCGCCGTTGGGTACGCCCCTGGCGGCGGATACCCTCTGGGGACACATCGCCTGGGGTATCCGCTATTCCGGTGGCGAACCAGCCCTGCTCGACTGGCTCGACCGCTACGACAGCGACACGCCACCCTTGGTCATCAGTGATCTGCTCCCAGCGGGATTCTGGCCCCGGCCAGCTATACCACGACCGGTGGCCGCAATCTCGGTACCCGACAAAGCCGCGGCCGGCCGTCGCAAGATCGCCGCCAAGCGGGCCTGGATCAGCCACGCCGCCTGGCAGAATCTGTCTTCATCGCTTTCCTCCACCTCACTTGAAAGTGCCCTGGCCCAGGATCCTGTACCGCCCAAACCGGTCGAGGTGGCAGTGCTGCACGCGGCCGTCAACCGTCTGACCAGCGGCACAGCGCAAGAAGGCGGCGGAACCCTTTTCCCCAGCAGCGTGTTCTGCTACGGTGCCGCTGAACCTCCCCAGTTTGAAGTCTGGGCACATTCAACCGAACCGACGAGCGTGATTCAAGGGTGGTTTGAAGCGGCGCTTCACGCCGGCTATGGCCGCGATGCGGGCACCGGTTGCGGCCAGTTGGCGGTCACCACGGTCGCCGCACAAGACCTTCCCATGCCCCCCAATCCCAATGCGGCCATCTTGCTCGGACCGGCTGTGCCGTGTCCTTCCGATCCGGCCAACGGGTTCTTCAGTTTTGGCGTTCGTTGCGGCCGTGTTGGCGGTGACTTTGCCATCGGCCTCTTGCCCGATGGCTCCGATCAGCGCCAGAAACGCCCCGTCCATTGCCTGCTGCGGGGCTCAGTGCTTCTGTGCAGCAAACCGTCGATGTTCGTCGGCCAGTCGGTGCGCGGCGTTCATCGAGTGGAATCGATCCGCCAGTACACCATGGCCCCGCTGCTCCCCTGCACGCTGCACTCGTCATTGCTCGAACACCCGGTGCTTCAGGAGGCTCGATCATGAAGTCCGCCATGCCTCTTGCCTTTCAAGTCTCGCTCATCCCACTGTCGCCGGTCCATGTCGGCTCCGGTGAGTGCATCGAGCCGGCCGAGTACGATCTCATCCCGCAGGGCGAAAACTATTTCCTGACCGCGTTCAACCTGCCTCGGGTCTTCCATGACCTGTCGCCGAGCCTGCGAACCGAGTACGACAGCCTCCTTCGTCGTGGCGACTGGAGCGGTGTGCGCACCTGGCTGCGTAAGGCCGCTTCCCTCGCCGACCAGGTGCTCTTCCGCATCCAAGTCCAGCCCGAAGCGGCCGACGAGATCCGCAAGAACCTGAGCAACCCCAATCGACTCGGGGAAATTCACCTCTTCGCCCGCGACCCGGCCGCGGGCAAACCATACCTGCCCGGCTCGTCGCTCAAGGGAGCGATGCGTACAGCCATGGTTGATGCTCTCGCCCAAGCAAACGACGTCGACATGCAGCAACTCGTGCAACTTGCGGGCGACGCCGGATTCCAGCCGCACAAGACGTACCTCGGTGCGAACTTCGAAGCCGCGGTGCTTGGGAATCTCACGGACAACGGCCGGGCTGATCTCTACCACGATCCACTGCGTCAGCTTGCCATCAGCGACATGGCGATGCCGGATAGTGCCACGTACATCGACCGCATCCAGATCGTCCGGCCTCCGGGCCGGCAGGGTCAGGACACCAACCCTGGCGGCATTGTCATCTACCGCGAAGTGACTTGGTCCGTGTGCGATGGTGAGAATCTTCGTTTTCAGGGACAACTTCGACTCAGCCCGCATCTCGCCGACCGCGATCAGATGGGCTTTGACCAGAAGACCCGAAACCCAAACTGGCTGCCGCACGTTATGGATGTCGCCACCCTCTGCCGACAGTGCAATGCGTTCTACCAGCCCCGGCTCAAGGAAGAGTTGTCGCAGTTTGTAGTCGACAAGAGTCTGAAGGATACCCTGCTCGATCGCGCCGGTGCGTGCGACGACCATCGCTGTCTTGTGCGGCTCGGCCGACACAGCCACTTCGAGTGTGTGACGGTCGGCGATCCGTTTCGCCAGCCGCCGCGTCGTGGCTTTGGCAAGACCCGATCGTACGTGGCCGGCAGCCTGCCACTGGGCTGGGCGCACTTGGAGTTTCACCCCGGTCAGTAATTCGACTGAATCGGTCGGCTCTTTAACAAGTGAATAGTCTGACAGGGCCGTGGATGGGCAGCCAACGAAAGGAGGTGCTTCATGCCTTTTGCCTACGTCACGGAGCCCGGTGCTTCAATTCACCTGAGCGGCGGCTCGATCCTGGTCAGGAAAGATGGCGTCCTGCTTGCTGAATGGGAGTTGATCCACTTGCAGGCGCTGATCCTGCTCGGCCCGGCGGACATCTCGACACCTGCCATGACGGCACTGCTGAAGGCCGGCGTGGAGACCGCGTTCATGACCACATCCGGCAGGTTGCTTGGTCAACTTACACCCGCCAAAGCCGGAAACGTGCCGCTACGATTGGCACAATACCGCCTGGCAACCGATCCGGGATTTCGTTTCTCTCAAGCCGTGGCGGTGGTTCGAGCTAAGCTGGCAGCCATGAGTGATCTGCTGGAACGCTATGCTGACAACTACCCCGAGGTTCCTCTGGACGAACCCCGACAATCCATCAAGAACTTGCGGGAGCGCCTGGACGATGCTCCCGACATCCCTGCACTCATGGGACTTGAAGGGGCGGCTGCAGCCGCTTACTTCAAAGGCTTTGCCATGACCAACCGTTCCGAGTTGCCGTTCTGCGGTCGTTCCACGCGTCCACCCAAGGATCCGGTCAACGCCATGCTCAGCTTCGGCTATGTGCTGCTCGGCAACGAGATCTGGTCGCTGCTGGATGCCCTGGGTTTCGACCCATTTCTGGGTTTCTACCATTCCGTGACCCCCAACCGGCCGAGTTTGGCGCTCGATCTCATCGAACCCTTCCGACACGCGATCATTGATCGCATGGTGCTGCGTGCCATCAACCTGCGAAGGTTCCAGGCCGCCGATTTTTGTGAGGAAGATGGCGGTGTATTGCTGGCCCGCGAAGCAAGCAAGCGGTTTCTCGCCGAGTACGAGCGATCCATCCAGTCCCGGGCACGCGATCCGGGAGATGATCGTTCCGCCACATGGCGAGATCTCATACGCCGCCGGTGTGAGCGGTTGGCGCTCGGTTTGGTCGAAGCGGATCGCGACTCGGAAGCCGCCACGCGGAGCGGGGAATGTTCTTCCTGCTTCTCCGCATTTGAACTTGACGAACCGGAGGAAGATCATGAGTGATGGCACCATGCTTGTCATATTCGCCTACGATACGCCCGACGACCGTCGGCGGCGTAAACTCGCGCGG
>JBEKVL010000474.1:0-5553 GCA_049514055.1 Tepidisphaeraceae bacterium
ATCCGGCCGCAGCCGCAGGTTCAGCAGGTTGGCGCGGCAGTTGCTGCCGAGTTGTACGGTCGGCGGCGGTGTCTTGGGCAGGCAGAAGAAGTCTCGCTTGTAATCATAGTCAACGCGCCCGAAGGGACACAGCGACCAGAAGTTGAGCGGCGGCACCAGTTCCAACTTCTCCACCACGCCGTCGGCGTATTTCAGGCGCAACTCGGCGTTGGCAATCCGGCCTTGCATGGGGTTGGTGAAACCGCACACCAGCATCCAGATCCCTTCGGCCTTGCGGTTCACGGGCACGGAGACGCGCCGGGGCCAGTTATCCCACATCGACGTGAAGGCAATGTTACGCTGTCCGCTGATCCAGGCGAAGGGGACGCCTTGCGGCGTGAGCAGGCGGGATGCGGGATCGAGTAGCTTGGGCACGTTCGCCAGGTCGATCGTCGGCGGCTTGTGCCTGGGGTCCAGCATCATCTGCCAGGTGGAGTAGCCGTCGGTCGCCAGACGCAGGGAACAGGTGGCCGGGCGCGGCGAAAGGTACTGCTGCTGGAACATGGTGCGGACGTCGCCGTTGAGTTGACGTGACAGGTCCAGGCATTCCCAGCGTGCGTCGGCCGGCGGCTTCTCAAAGACGCGAGCGGCCGCTGTGGCCTCGGCCTTGGGATCGTGCAATTTGATCTTGAACATCCGCCGCTGCGGCGCATTCCCTACTTGCACCAACGATTCCACCATGCGATAGCCCGCGTCCACTGGCGGCACAGCCGGCTCGATGATACTGGCATCCTTGGGCAACAGGTCCAGCTTGTCGCCGACATTCCCTTCCATGGTCACTGCCGCGTACTGCGGCAGCGGCCCCTCGCATGTCAGTTCGACGATAGCGGATCTGCACTTGGGCACCGCGATCTTCGCCACGCTGCAACCCACGCCGGGCAGCAGCTCCGATTTTGACTCCTCACCATTGACAGTGACTTTGGCGAGCTTCCGTACCCGAACCGGCAGGCGCAGGTCCAGTGCGGCGGGCTTGGTCAGCTCGATTTGGTACCTGGCATCGCGGATAGCGAGTGAAAAATCAGGCGTCTTGATGGAGGCGTGATCCCAATCGGACGGCAATTGCGGCGCGATTGTGACCACGCCATTAGGATAGTCGGGCCGGTAGCCGAACAAGCCCTCCACCACGGTGCGGCAGAACATGCTGGCACAATCGTTGAAGTCGGTGCCGCCGGCCGCGTGACCGAGGTCGCCAGGGACGGGGCCATAATAAGCCATATGCGGGAATGTCCCCCGCAGCACGTTCCAGCCGTCGTCGGCCAGCCCGGCCTGGAAGTCCGCCAGCGCCAGGTGATAGTTGTCGCCTGGCCACATCTCGCGCAGGGACCAGACTGACGGCACCCAGTTGGAGGTCCAGCAGCGCTGCCCGCCGTAGGGCATGTTCTCACGTTCCAGGCCCCACTCAGTGTAGTAGAGAGCGCTCGCGGCCTGATTTGCATTCAGCATTCCCGCATCAATGGGGCAGAAGATGGCGTACAGCCAGGAGTCCTCGTGCAGGCGCTGGTGCCCACCCTGCTCGACATAGGAGCCGACGTATCCCTTGGAGGGAATCCACAGCTTCTCCATGAACGCCTTGTGAATCCTGGCCAGCCTCGCTTCGTGTCGTTTGGCGGCCGCATCGTCGCCAGCCCGGCGGGCCAGTTCGAGGGCGGCCTTGTGGCCGGCGTAGGCATAGGCCGTCTCCTCCGCGGTGCCGCCGCCGTTGTACCACTGATTGTCCGTTGGCCAGGTGGTGGCGTAGGCCTCGTACAGCCCGTCATCGTCGGGATCGAAGCACTCGCGGATATAGTCCAAGTGCAGGTCGAGGGCGGGACGCAGCAGCTTTTCCAACTCCGGATCGCCGGTCCATCGCCAGGCGTGGATGAGCTGATCGAAGAAGATGCTCTGCATGTCGTAATGCCATGTGTTGAAGGCATTCACCCGGCCTCTGCCAAACATGCGCGATTCCAGCGACTGGCAGCTCAGGCCGGTCTTCGGGTCCGCTTTGGGAAGTTTCTTGTCCGATTCGGTGATCTGTTTGGCAAGGCACAGGCGCGCCTCGTTCTTGACGCGGTCATGCCAGCCGTAGGCCGTGCCGCCGAAGATCGAGCGCCAGCCCAGCAGCGACACGCCCCAGCGCATACCCGAGTGGGTGAATATCCCCTCGCGATAGACGCCATCGATTACCGCATTGGATGCCGCCACCAGCGCGTTGAGGCGCGGGTCGGGCGTATCAACGATCACCTGACTGCCGATCTCCTCGGCCCTCTTCAGCCCCGCCGCGAACACCTCGGCCGGGGAGGGCGGACGCAGCGGATTGCCCCGGAAGCCGAGCATGGCCCAACAGATCTCTCGCTGGCCATCCAGGTTCACCGCGGCACACGCCAAAGGCACGTCTTTGGCGGAACTGGCCGACAGTCTCAGCGGATCCGGCCAGGCGGCAGCGTCGGCGATGGTGATCTTCGACGCAACGCTGCATTGTCCCACCACGGCGCTGGTCGCGTTGCCGCTAGGCTGCACCATGAGCCTCTCACCTTCCAGGATCACGCGGTTGTCGCGGCAGTCCTCCGGCGAGAATCCCCGCTTCAGCATCTTTTCACGGCCGCCGGTGGTCACATCCCACGCCCCCAGCATGCTCTCCTTCTGCTGCACCGCGCCGCCGAAGGTCCAGATCAGCCGATCGCCCGCCTGGGCATTCTCGATCCGCAGGCGTAGCGCCATGCCCGCCCCCTCCGCCGGCGGCACCACCTCCAAGGCCAGAACGGTCGGCCCAAAGGTGTCATCCCTGAGCGTCCATTCCATGCGATCCGGGCGATACTTGGATGTGATGTCCGACCAATCGTGCAGCCACTTGGCCCTGTCACCACGGACCAGCGCCGCCATGAACGTCCCGTTCAGCACCGACCCGCTGCCGAAGCGGATCAGTGGCCGGTCTCCCGCCACGACGATCGCGCTGATCTGATTGCAATAGAGCGGCCGGTTGTTGAACCGATCTCCGTTATGCCGCACGATCGCCTGCCCTTCGGGGCTGTAAATCGGCGTGTGAAGCATTTCCATGTCCACCCGGCCCTGACTGCCGCCGTGCGCCGTGCTGGCCGCCCCAAGTAGCAGGGCAAATGCAAGTAACATCACAATTGGATACTGTCTCATGCGGTGCTTTTCCCTTGTCCGCCAAGGTTCTTCAATTAAAAATAATCGACGCCGAAGACCATCGCGCCCACAGTACATTCAGTCCGAGTCTCGAACAACGTCACCAGCACCAACACCGCGGCAGAATGAGAGCGCCATCGCAACCACTTTCATCGACCGGAAGCGGAGGCGGCATCAGAGGTCATCCCCATGGTAGAATCCGTCACATCGATTGCCTGCGTGATGCGTCGCTCGCTGTTTTGCGAAGGAGTGTCATGTCCCGGAATAGACTGTTTCTGCTGTCGGCCATACTGCTCGTCGCCGCTCTGATTCAACCATCGGCGGGTCAGACGCTGCCGCCCCTGCACATCCAGGGACGCCAGCTCCTCGACTCCAAGGGCAAGGTAGTTCTGCTTCGAGGGGTCAATATCGGGGGCTGGCTCGTCACCGAATCCTGGATGTGCGGTCAGCGCGATGATGGGGGTCGCAAAGCCCTCGAACAACTGGAAAAACGCTTCGGACCCGAGAAAGCCGCAATTCTCATGAATGCATGGCAGGACAACTGGATCACTGCCGCCGATCTCGACATTATCCAGAAATACGGCTGCAATCTCCTCCGCGTCCCGTTCAGCTACCGCACCCTCCAGGATGCCGCCGGCAACTGGCGACGGGACTCCCGCCGTAACATCGATTTCGCCCGGATGGACTGGATCGTCAAGGAAGCCCAGTTGCGCAGCATGTACGTCATCTTCGATCTCCACGTCTGGCCCGGCGACTATCACGCCATCTCCCGTGACACCGGTGAAGGCAAACTGGCGCGAGCCCAAATGGCCGCGCTCTGGACCGAGGTGGCCAGGCACTACCGCAATGTCCCGGCCATCGCCGCCTTTGATGTCACCAACGAACCCGAAGGCTCACCCGGCAACATCCTCCAAAAAGCCTTTTACGAGGCCATTCGCACCCAGGATTCGCAGCGACTGATGGTTTTCGAATCGGTGGCGTACCCGAGTATCCGCGGGGAGCGCTGGACCAACATCATCTGGTCGGCTCACTACCCGGAGAACAGTCTCAAGACGGGTAGTGTCCGCGAGCGGCTGGAGGAATTCGACCGCAAGGAGAAGATCTCCGCAACCGCCAACGTACGGGTTCCCGTGTTCATCGGCGAGATGAAGGCTCCCGCGGATAATGCCGCATCCGCCACGGAACTCGGTAAGGCCCTGAACGATCGCGGCTGGAACTGGGCAGTCTGGACCTACAAGGGCGTTGACAACGGGGGCTGGGCCTCAATGAACTATGGCCAGTCGCTGAAGTACAACCTCACCGAGGATTCCTATGAAACCATCCTCGAAAAGTGGACGACGGGGATTTCTTCCTGGCGTGACCGATCCAAGACTGGCGATCTCCGCGAAACCACCTGGTGGATCGAAGGATTTGGCCGCGCCTTCAGAGGGGAGACCAGCAAGTAGCTCTGCTGGCAAGAGACCAGTTGACCAAGGCGGACCCTCGACTGCTGCCCGGCATGTCGGCTCGTGTCACGATGGCCCTCGGTCGCTGGGTTGAGAGCTAATTACCTGCCACCTGGATGGCCTCGGGCATGGCCCACGCCATACTCCGGAATTCCCGGCCGCGATGAGTCCGGTGCTACCTGCAAACCTGGGACCAGCGGTACGGGATACGGCACCACGGATGTTGCGGACACACCTGACTGGATAAGCGGTTTTAACGATACGTCTTTCGGCGGTCAGCGGGAAGTTCGCTCGCCTGTCGCGGATGAGCGCGCGGACATCATGTCCGTTCGGCGGCCGTCCGCGACAGCATTTCTGTTTATGGTGTCATGGCTGTCTTCCGGCGGTCCAGCGGGAAGTCCGCTCGCCTGTCGCGGCTGGGCGCTGACACGATGTCCATTCAGCGGCCGCGCGCGACAGCATTTCTGCTTTTGGTGTCATGTCTGTCCTCCGGCGGCGGGCCGTTGTAGCAGGAGTTCCACGGTATGCGGTGTGGCTGCTGCCGGCCAAGAAGCCACAAATGGGATATGTGAGTCTGACGGGTATCGAGATCAAGCAGACCTCGGAGATGACGGCCGAGGGATGGATCAACGACTACGAATCACCATTGGCAGCCAGCGGGCATCGGGTGAAGCTGGAGAAAAAGCACGGGAAGTGGGTGGTGGTGGAGTTTGGGTTTGGGTTGATTTCGTGAAGCTGGACAATGTGGGGTCAGGGTCATGAGCGCCGGTCACCCGTTGTCCGATCGTCCTTCAGCCGCCGGCCGACATGATGCCTGCCGTAGGCTCAGATTTCTTGATCTCGTCGTCTCCGATGCGGTGAATTCCGCGTCGGCTTGGAATTGGAGTTGGCACTTTCTCTCTCGGCAACCGGGCATTGGCGGGGCCGAGTATCAATCAACAGG
>JBEKVL010000475.1:0-7148 GCA_049514055.1 Tepidisphaeraceae bacterium
CGGTACGGGCAACGATTCCCTCAGCGACACTCTCGGCGACGACCAGTTCTACGGCGGCGAGGGCAACGACACTATCAACTGCCAGGACGGCGAGCCCTACGACTACGTTTACGATGTCTGGGGCACGAACACCATCACCAACGACACGACCGACCATGTGGTGACCACGGTGCCTCCGACGTGACGTGCGCCGCCGGCAGGGCGGACGTGGGCTGATGAAACAGGGGGTATCCGGCCCCGTTCCCGGCGCGGTTCCCGCCAACGCGGCCGCCCGAATCATGAAGTCGCGTCGTGTCTGGCGGGGAATCCCGAAAAAGGACATGACGCGGCACCATGCCCCGCACAGCCGACGTCGGAAGAGCCGCTCACCCGCCGATCTCGCGCAGGCACCACTTGATCAGCCGCTGCTCCTGCTCGGTGGGGGCACTGGCCAGCGCCTGGGCAACCTGCGCCTTGGCCTTCGCGGCGGCCGGGCCCATGTAGCCCAGGGCCACGACCGCCCGCTCGCGCTGGACGATCTCCTTGTCGGCCAGGCCGGTGGCCAGAATGTCGACCGCCGGGTCGGGAAAGTGTGCCATCAAGTGGTAGCCATACGTGGGCACATCGCCGGCCGTGCCGTCGATGATCCTGCGGGCCAGCGACGCCGATGCGGGCTTGAGGCGATCGCCGAGTTCGTGAAGGAACGCCTCGAAGATGAACCGCTGGAATTCGGCCTCGCGCATCATGGCGATGGCCGGGTCGGGGCTGATCCAGGGGAAACGCGTTTCCGGCTCGATGGTCCACATGGCCATGAGGCGCAGCGGGCGGTTCTTGATGCGTACGTTTTCCAGCGCCGGCAGAGCGGGTTTGGCCACCGGCCCGAGGAGCCCGATATAGAGCATCATGTTGTAGCCGTCGACCTCGGACGGATTCTTCAACTGGCCGATCATGAAATCCACGGCGGGGGCGGCCTCTTCGCCGCCGATCTGGGACATCGCCCGCACCGCGGCCCAGCGCAGCGAGATCGGCTCGGCCTTGAGCAGTTCGGCCAGGCGCTTCAGCACCGGGCGGGCGGCCGGTCCCATCCGGCCGAGGGCGTCGGCGGCATCCGAGACCATCACGGGATCATCGAGCAGTTTCACGACCGCATCCCGGGCCACGGCGGCATCGGGGCCGAGCGTGGCGATGGCTTGCAGGGCCGCGAAACGCGTGAGTTCGTCCGAATCCGTCAGCAGGCCGGCAAGCTTCGCTGCCAGCGGTGCCGCGGCAGGCCCGGCGAATCCCGCGGACTGTGCCGCGTGCCGCCGTACACTGGCATCGGGGCTGGCCAGGCCGCGAGCGAGCACATCGAGCGGCCGCACATCCGCCGGAGCAATATTCAGCATGGCAGCGGCGACCGACATCTGCACCAGGACGGACGGGCCATCGAGCAGTCTTCCAAGTTCAGCTGTGGCGGCGACGGCCTTTGGACCCAGGCCACCCAGATCGTCGGCGGCCTCGGCACGCACGGTGGCGTCGGGCGACTTGAGTTTCTCGATGAGAGCAGGGATTTCTTCCTCACCAGCCGGTCCTTGGCCCAGCAGAAACGCGGGGTTGGCCGAAACGGCCATGACCACTGCGGGCATACGCAGGTTTGCCCGAATGCGTTGCACAGTCACTGATGATCGCGGTCTTGCCGGCGAGCATGAGTTCGACGGCATCGCACAGGCGCGACACCGATCCGTAGTATCCGAGCGGAAGATCAGGGCGGGTCGGGCCAAGTTTCCACCAGCCATCCAGCGACGACTGCACCTGATACCATCCCTTGCCGATACAGACCAGCGCGGTGCCGGGCGAAGCAAAGAGCACGGCGCGACGGCCGGGCTCGGCCCACTCGCGGATCTGCCGTGGCACGGCCGTAACATTCTGGGTGGTGGCCACCTGGTGCTTGATCGGCCCGGTTGTGGACTGCCCTTTGAGGTCGCGGACGTTCTTGAGGATGACCATGCCCTTGTCATGATCGAAGCGTTCGACCTCGACCAGGCTGATGCTCCAGGCGTCGTTGACGATCTTGGCGAGCGTCGGGGCAAGGTCCACGTAGCCCTGTGCATGCGGCGACAGGCACAGCAGGGTGATGAGGAGGGGCAATAACTGGCGAACAGACGGCATTGAGATACTCCACAAGTGGCGCCGGTACATTCACCGGCATTTTCGAATGATGTTCCTCGGCTGTGCCGACGGGGCCTCGGCACGACTGTCGCTCCGAGCGCGGATGCTCTGCGAGTCAGTCAAGGTAACCCAGGCTCACGAGAATCGCTTCCTGCTGGGCGGTCAGCAGTTCCAGAAGATCCCTGGCCGCGGCGTCCATATCGGCCCGGGCCTTCTGGCGTGCCTCGCGAACGGCCTTGAGCTTCGCCTGAAGTTCTTCGGGCGTCGTCTTGGAATCATCCACCGCGGCGCGAAGATCGAGATATGCCTGGCTCACGCCGTCGGCCTGCCAGCGCCCACCTCCACCGCCGCCGCCTCCGCCGCGGCCGCCAAAACCGCCCCCCGCCGTCGCGCGGCTGGCGTCATAGATCTGCCGGGCGGCAATGACTTTCTGGAGCTTCGGGCCGATGACCTTCCACTCTTCTTCGGTGGCATGCACCTTGATCCTGACATCGTCCATGGGCCGGCCACCGCCACGGCCGCCGAAGAACCCGCCAAGTACGCCTCCGGCGACAGTCGGGCGTGTTGTGGCGACCGGCCGCACGGTCGGGGCCGATTCACGGCTGGGGCGGGTGGTCTGCGCGGAAACCGCCGAGGATAGCGGCGGAAGCAACGCGATCGAGATCAGCAATGTCAACCTGCGAGACAAGGAATTCTCCTTTTGCGAAACTGGTCGCATATTGTTTAACTCCGATGCGGTGCGATTTATTGTCGAGATACTAAATACATACACACGTTTTATGGACAAGCGGCCGAATTCGATGTATACATATTTCAGTCATGGTCATGGTCAATTTCATCTGGCAGGCAGGCAACATCCGGCACATCGGCAAGCATAACGTAGCACCGAAGGAGGCCGAGTATGTGGTGGTCCATGCCGCCGGGCCGTATCCGGAGTACATCGGCGACGGAAAGTTTCTGGTGTGCGGGCAGACGGCCGATGGCTGGTGGCTTGCGGTGATTTTCGTGCCCGCACATTAGGCCACCGGAGTGGATTGGACGGCAGTCGACTTGACCTTGGTGGACGAGGACTCGTTGTTCGTCATTCACGCGAGGCCGCTCAAGCCGAGGGAGAAATCAAGGGTGCGTAAACGATTGGGAATATAGTATGAGTGCTAAAACAAAAAAAAACTGGACGCGGATGAGCGAACAAGAACTGGCCGCCGAGACGGCGACGTTTGACAAAGAGATACCGCCACCGGCACCCATGACCAAGGCCATCGCGACCCTACGTGACCGGCTGGCGTCCAAACTACGCCAACGCGCCAAAGCCGATGCCGTGGCCGCTCGGGGACGCGGCCGGCCACTCGTGGGCCTCGGCGCGAAGCGCATCAACGTCACGGTGGAGCGATCATTGCTGGCGGAGGCCGACGCCTATGCCCGGTCACGCGGAATGACGCGCGCGGACATCATCGCCAAGGGACTGCGGACGCTGTTGCACGCGGCATAGACACCCGTTCACTTCACCGCTTCAATCTTGATCGTGTGCTTCACCGGCACCACGGCGGCGGCGGATTCGCCGAAGAGAACTGCGTCGCGCTTGATCGCGGCGGCGGCGACCTGGTCCAAGGCGTCCTTGGCCTCGGGAAGCTGGTTCTTGTAGTTGCCCAGTTCGTGCAGCAGTTGTTTGTGCAGCGTGGTCTCGAAGTTCTGCTGCTTGCGGATGACCTGCTCGACCTTGGCAAAGGGCTCGGAAAAGGGATTGCCGGCCGCGAATTCGGCCGCCAGGTTGATGCCCTTGGCCAGATCGGCCGAGGCGAATTCCTTGCTGACAGCGCCCCAAGTGACCTTCACCTGGCCGGCCGGGGCGTTCTTTACCACAAGCGTGAAGCGGTTGAGATCCTGGTTGAACGGGAAGAACTCGATGATGCCCGTCGTGGCGTTGGGATCTTTGGGATTGCCCTGGAAGCAGAAGGGATAGCGAGAGGACTCGATCTCGACGACGCCGCCGGCCGCCGACAGCACCTTGTGGCCGTCGGTGACTTCAGCCTTGCTGGCCGCCATGTCCACGGTGATCGTGCCGATGTTGCCGTCGATGCCCATGGCCTTGAGGAAAGCGTAGGCCATGATGAGCTGGCCGTTGCGGCCGGGGTGTACGCCGTCGCCGCCGCAGACGTGGTAGGCGTTGCCATACTTGGCCTTGGCCTTGGCCATGGCGTCGATCATGGGATCGTGGACATTGGCAAAGAAGACGCCCTCGGCCGCCGCGACCTCTTTGGCGATATCGCGCAGGCTGCCGAGAGTCTTGTTGTACATGGTGGCGCGCTCGGGGTTGTTGCCGCCGAAGGTCTGCGAGTCGACCGCGCCCGGCGAGCCGACGATAATCGTCCGCACGCCGGCTTCCTTGAACTTCTTGACCATGGCCACGCTGTTCTTCGTATAGAAATCCACCGTGCCCTTGTCGAGCGGCTTGTAGCCGCCGTCGTTCATGCCGTAGCAGGTCGTGGCCACCGTGGGCTTGAGCCAGAGCACATCGTTGACCATGCGGCCCTGGAACCCGGCGGCCGTTTCGCCGCCCCAGCCAAACTGCGCCGCGCGAATGCCCTGAGCGGGCTTGCACATGAGCAGGTAATCCTCCATCAAGACGGAATATTCCTTCTGCTCGGTGATCGAGTCGCCGTTGATGGCGACGATGTCATTGTCCTTGAGCAGCAAGTCGGCCGCGAAAACGGCCGGGGAAAAGGCGAGAAACGCGACGACGATGGCGAGAGCAAGTTTCTTCATAATTCTCCTTGTGCTAGGTGATACCAGTGGGAAGGGGAAATGTGGAGCCTGTAGCCGCGATCGTTGATCGCGGTTTCCGCCAGTCGCCCCCCCTGCCGCGATGACCCATCGCGGCTACAACTGCGGATTCCGCAATCCGCAGTTGAAAATCCCCGCCAACTGTAGACAATGGCCTTCACTATGAGACTAGGAATCAATACCTTTCTGTTCACGTCGCCGTTCACTGACAAATCAACCAAGCTGTTCCCCACCTTCAAAAAATGGGGATTCAAGTCGGTCGAGATCCCCATCGAGGATCCCTCGCACATCACCCCGGCCAAGGTGAAGGCGGAGTTGGACAAGCTCGGCCTCGTCTGCGGCTCGGTGTGCGCCTGCATGGGCCCCGACCGCGACCTGCGCGGCACGCCCGAGGCGCAGGAGGCCGGCATGAAGTACCTCATGGCCATCATCGACCAGGCGGCCGAGCTTGGCGCGCACACGGTCGTCGGGCCGGTGTACAGCGCCGTCGGCCGGGCCGAGGCGGTTCCGCCGCAGGAATACAAGAAGCAGTGGAAGACCGTGGTGGGCCATCTGAAGAAGGTCTGCAAGTACGCCCAATCCAAGGGTATCGTCATCAGCATGGAGCCGCTGAACCGCTTCGAGACCGACTTCATCAACACCGTCGATCAGGCGCTGAAGATGGTCAAGGACGTCGGCAGCCCGGCCCTGGGCCTGCATCTCGATACGTTCCACATGAACATCGAGCAGAAGAACCAGGCGGCCGCCATCAAGAAGGCCGGCAAGCTGATCACCCACTTCCACGCCTGCGGTTCCGACCGCGGCACGCCCGGTGGCGACCACATCGACTGGCCGAACATCGTCAAGGCCCTCAAGGCCGCGAAGTACGACGCCGACGTGGTGATCGAGTCCTTCACGACCGACGTGAAGGTCATCGCCAAGGCCGCGGCCATCTGGCGCAAGATCGAGCCGAGCAATCAGGACATCGCCGTGAAGGGCATCAAGTTCCTGAAGAAGGCGTTTGCGCTGTAGGCCTCCGCGTGTGACAGGACATATGCATGGTGTGGCATGGGCAAGTACGCTTGCCCGTGCCGCTTGTGTTGGCAAACGACGTGATCGCGACGTGACTCTGGCGGAGTACCACATGCCGCAGACGATTACCGTCGAGGAGTATCACTCGATGATCAAACACGGCATCATCCCGGACGATGCCACGATTGAATTGCTCAACGGGTGCCTCTACATGAAGGACAGAAGCGTCATCGGAGGCGATCCAGCGAGGCATAGCCCGCTGCACAGTTGCGCGATCGGATGTCTGACCGGGCTTGCGCGTCGGATCGACAACCGTTTTCGCCATCTGCAAACTCAACTCCCCGTAACAATCTCACCCAACAGCGAACCCGAGCCGGATGCGGCCATTATTCGCGGTCAGCCACGCGAGTATAGCGATCACGTTCCGACATCACGAGATGCGCTTTGCATTATTGAAGCGGCCCACAGTTCACTCGACCATGATCGCAGCGTCAAACTGCGACTGTACGCCGCCGGTCGGATTCCGCAGTACATCATCGTAAATCTGCAGGCCAACTGCGTCGAGATCTACAGCGACCCCGACACCGCGTCCGGGACGTACCGCACCAAAGCCACGGCCAACCGCGACGAGGCCTTGCGACTGAATCTGGGCGATGGGGAATTTCTGGAAATAACCGCAGACGAATTACTGCCATAATCGGCTTTCCAAACATATCCCATATATATATAATCAGGCATGTTCGGTTTTTGATTAAACCATGCCTGATCGCCCTAACATCAAGCTGCGCGAAGCCGGCGCCCCGCCGGCGACCACTGCGGCCGCCGGGGTTCCGGGCTACGCTGAGTTGGAGGCTGTTTCCAACTTCTCGTTCCTGCGTGGGGCATCCCATCCGGATGAACTGGTCTACCGGGCGGCCGAGTTGGGATACCGCGCCATCGCCATTACCGATATCAACTCCCTAGCCGGCGTGGTCCGGGCGTATGCGGCCAGGAAGGAACTGCTGGCGGCCGGGTCGTATGCGCCGCAACTGGTGATCGGGACCAGGCTCACGCTGGACGACGGCCCGGATTTGCTGGTCTGGCCGACGGATCGCCCGGCCTACGCGCGGCTGTGCCGGCTGCTGACACTGGGCAAGCGGCGGGCGCAGAAGGGCGAATGTTTCCTGCGGCTGGAAGATGTACTGAACAGTTCGCAGGGCCTGCTGGCGGCCGTGGCGGCGGATGTGGAA
>JBEKVL010000476.1:0-5549 GCA_049514055.1 Tepidisphaeraceae bacterium
GCCTTCGATGATGACCGTCTCGGCATGATGCAGGATGCGGTCGAGAATGGCCGAGGTGAGCGTGGCGTCGTTGTTGAAGATGGACGGCCACTGCTTGAAAACCTTGTTGGTGCTGAGCACGATGGATCCCCGTTCGTAGCGTTCACTGATGATCTGGAAGAGCAGGTCCGCCCCGCGTTTGTCGATGGGCAAATAGCCCAGCTCGTCGATTACCAGTAGTGCCGGCCGGAGATACTTTCGCAACTCGCTGACGAAGCGGCCGGCGGCATGGGCGGCCGAGAGGGCGTTGCCGGATCGCTCTCTGGTGGACCCGCTCCAAGTTTGATCACCGCCGCCGGGTCTCCCCGGCCGAAACTCCCGTCCTTCGGTGTTGGGATCAAGGCGAAACGAACCCGGCCCCCGACTCACTCGCCGCGCAGATACTTCAGCTTGCGGGCAATGGCACTAAAGAGCCATACACATCAAAAGCCTCCTGGAGAGATTTGCCACTTCTCAGAGCACGGATATTCTCAGATCCTGGGCCTCTCACTCTGGTTTGTCGAGGGCTTTCTTGACGGAATCGAGCCGCTTGCGTTGGGGCTCACACCTCAGGGATTGCTGCATAAGATGCGGCCACAGCTTTTCGGCATACCCGCAGGCGCACGGTTTACACGCCCGCCTGGGACGCGGCCACCGGCGACATGTCCAGTTACAGCACGGTGCATGGATTCCAGGGGCTGCGGCTGGCCCCGGTGTCCCCCAACACTGCTCACATCGACGATCGGCGTCTTGTCAGCGTGACCGAAGGGAACACTGACAATGGGCAGGTTTAGGGACGGCTCCGGACCCTGCATTGACTTGAACCCCGCCACCGCCAACAGTTCATCTGGTACGTTGAAGGTCGGAGTGGATGCAACCGCCTTCGATAACGGGACGGCGCTGGCGAGTTGTGCCGACGGCACGCTCCGGGTCATCCGTGAGACCGCACCCGATACGTTCACCACCGTTCAGACGCTCAAGACCGCGCCGGGCGCGAAGACCATGGCGGTCGACGGCCGCACGGGCCGGATCTGCCCGCCCGCGGCCGAGATGCAGCCTGTGGCGGCCAATGCCACTCGACCGCCGGGCCGGCCCACGCCGATTCCGGGGACGTTCAAGATCCTCGCCGTCGACAGGGCCGATCGCTGATCAGGCGCGATCCTCCATGGATTGCTCCTGCAAACAGGGCGGGACGTGGCGTGATGACATCCGTGCGGCGAGCGCCACCGGCGCGCTCGGCCTATCCATCACTGCCTCTTGTGCCGACAACACGCAGCCAAATTTTTCCTGTTATATCTACGGTGGAGTTCCCGCCCGGCAGGGCGCTCCTGGGTCTTTCCGGGCTTGTGGCTCGTATGCGTGGGGATAAGATGCGGCGGCGTGAGAAGGCCGCACGGATACTCTCAAATGAGGAACGACACATGCCTATCAGTCTTGGCTCGATGACGCGGCGCAGATTTCTGACGGGGTCCGTTGCCGGCGTCGCAGCCATTGCCCTGGGCGAGCAATGCTCGCTCGGTGTCCCGGACGCGCAGCGCGACCCGGATCGTATGGTGTTGTTGTCCGACATCCACATTGCCATGGACCCGGCCAAGGTCGAGCGCGGTATGAACATGACGCAGCATCTGCGGCAGGCGGTGGCCGAGGTGTTGGAACTGGAGAAATCGGAGCGACGACCGGCGGCGGCTATTGTCAACGGTGACTGCGCCCACCACACCGGCGAGACCGGCGACTACGAGGCCATGCTCGGACTGCTGGCGCCGCTCAGCGCGGCCGGCCTGCCGATCCACCTGGCGATGGGCAACCACGACCAGCGGCCGCGTTTCTGGGCGGCCGTTCCTTATGAGAAACTCGGCAATGGTGTTGCCAAACGCGGCATGGAGAGCAGGCAGGCACTGGTGGTTCGCTCGCCGCGCGTGGATTGGGTGATCCTCGACACGCTGGACAAGACCAACAACACGCCGGGCCTGCTTGGCCGCGAGCAGATCCAGTGGCTCAAGGCCGTGCTGGATGCGCCGGAACGGGCCGCGAAACCGGCGATCGTGATGATCCATCACGACCCGATCGTCGCGCCGGTCACCCGGCCGACGACGGGGCCGGCCTCGACACAACCGGCCAAGATCACCGGGCTGGTGGACACGCCAGCGCTGCTCGAAGTTGTGATGCCGCGGAAGCAGGTCAAGGCTTTGGTCTTCGGGCATACGCATGTGTGGTCGATCAAAGAACTCAACGGACTACATCTGGTCAACCTGCCGACGGTAGCGTACGTGTTCAACCCCGCCCAGCCCAGCGGCTGGGTTGACTGCCGGATCTCGGACCAGGGCATGCGACTGGAACTGCACTGCCTGGACGCCGGGCATCCCAAACATGGGGATGTCGCGGATCTGCGCTGGCGGGCGTGAGGATCCACGGGCTACAACAGTTGTCATGCTGAGCGTACTCGCAAAGCATCTGGTTTTGGACTTCATGGCCAGATCCTTCGCGAGGACGCTCAGGATGACTGTTGGTGGTCATGACGAAGTCAATGTAGGGTCCGCTTCAGCGGACGCGGGACTGCGTGCCCACGGGTTTCCGCGTCCGCTAAAGCGGCCCCTACGGGCTACCTCGCACCACATGGCCGCACGCCATACCGGCGGGCCAACAATTCACCCAGGACATTGCCGCTGACGAGGTGGTGGGCGAAGTGCAGGTGCAGGCACTTGACGGCCGCAAAGTTGGCGATGCCGCCGATTCCGCGTGTCTGGAAGAACTCTGCAAGTTCGGATCCGAATATCAGCAACTGGTCTTCCGCGGACAGTGTAGCCCATCGCCGTGCGATGTAGTCCTCATGGTTGCGCCGCAGGATCGCTTGCATGGCCGGGTCGCGGGCGAGTTCGGCGCCGATCGCGGCTATGGCTCCATCCCGCTCCAGGTGCGAAAGTTCTTTGGCCAGGCGCGGGCAGGTGAGCCAATACAATGTCGGGAACGGCATCAGCCGGTTGCCCTTGCGCCGCAGCGGGTAGCAGGTGATCACCGACGGATGCCCCTGCGGGCAGCGAGCCGCGATGGCGACGACGCACCGGGCTTTCCGGCCCATTTGCGTTGTGATCTCGATTTCGTCGGCGAGTTCAAGCATGCCGGGTGAAATCGTATCGGCGCGGCGGGCACATGACTATTCTTCCGGGCACGGAAAATGTGTCGGAGTACCGACACGCATGTGCGAGACGCCCATGCCACGAGATTCCGGCGTCCGGATGCCCTGCCTGGAATTGTGGAGACGCCCCAGGGCGGCGGCGTAGCTTTCGCGCGGTGTCCCTCCTCGTGGATTCATGGTAATTTGCCGAGATATGATCCGTTTCTTCAAATTCCGCCAGGATATGTTTGATCCGCAGCCGGCAAAGGAAGTCTACATTAAACGGAAGGCGGGGCGTGGTTGGCCCGAGGAATGCCCGCCGATACGGGCGGCGAATGCCTTTGGGTTCGACATCCTGGCCAACTTCGACATCACCTTCATCCAGTCGCGCGGCAGATGGCGCGTTGAGCCGGATGTGGTCATCAACTCGGACTTTGACTGGGGCGCGGCCGACGCGGAAGACGGCCGGTCGCTGCGACAGCAGTATGCGTGGTTCTGGCAGAAGGGACAGAAACTGCCGCATGTCATCAGCGACAACGTGTACGCGGCCGTGAAGAACCAGGTGAAGGTGTCGAGCTATCTCTACTTGCAGAGCGATCCGAACGAGTTGATCCTGTTCACGGATGTTCCGAATCTGAACCGGCCGTGGCGGGCGATGTCGGGGCTGGTCGATACCGACTGGTATCCGGCGAGCTATCCGTGGCATTGCGTGCTGGAACTGCCTGCGGGTGAGAAGAAGGTGAGAATCGCCAAGGGCGAGGCGATTGCGCGGATCATCCCGGTGCGGCGTGACACCTATTTCGCGTCGCCGATGACACTGGACGAATTCGGCCGGTTCTTCGAGCGCGGCCAGACCTGGCTGACCACGCATGGCCAGGTGCAGGAAGAGGGCCTTGTGGACATCCAGCGGACCTACGTGCGGCAACAGATGCGGTCACGCTTTGTGGTCATGCGGTAGTCGCCGAACGGGTCTGTGACCACGCGGCCTATACATCAACGACTGTAGCCGCGATGGGTCATCGCGGCCGGGAACCGCGATCAACGATCGCGGCTACAGAACGCCGAACGGTTCCGGGACGCGATAGCGCGTCCGCTTCCGGGCAGGCGGGCGATCATCCCAGATATAAGCGCTCGCCCTTGGCAACCGCCTTAGGAAGTTTCCGGGTCTTGAGTTGTTCCGCCGACACCGCGAACAGCGGGGAAATCTCGATGACCGCGTCGATCTCATCGCCCTGTCTTGGTACGGCCACACCCGCGGCGGCCAGCCATTTGGCGGCGCGGAGGGTCTGGTCGCGACGGCTGGTCGCGGGCGAGTCGGCTCCCTCGGCGTTCTTCACGGGCGAGAATTCCTCGCCGCGGTCGGTGGTGTAAACGATGGCGTTGCGCGCCAGCGGGATGGCGTCGAAGACGAACTGTTCGAGCTTTACCGCGTTCGGCTGGGCCGGTTTGACGGCATTGCCCGAAGCATCCACGTAGCCGACTTTCTTCTCGGCGCGGTGCCAGGGGAGTTTCAATTGGCCGCCCGTGGTCAGGCGTTCGATGAAGGAGACGCGCAGGGCGTGGATGGCGATGGAGCCGGCGTCAAAGCGCAGCGAGCCGTCAGCGTTGGTCTGCACGGCCAGTGCATCCGGCAGGTCGGAATACTCGATGACCTGCAGCACGCCGTCGCCGATGCAGAAGTTGCCGACACGCTCTTTGGCATGGGCCTTGGCCACCGTCTTGGAGGACATCTCCGATCCGGTGGTGTCGTGCAGGCCCAGGAACAGCGGGTCGATGCACTGGACGATGGGGTTGTCCACCTGGAAATAGGAGAGGTGCTCGATGCCGCGCGATTTCATGTCGGCCAGGGCGCCGGACTTGAGCAGGGCGCGGAGCGAGCCGCCGTGGCCGTCCGGGCTGAGCGCCAGCGAATCCTTCTCGCCCAGCAGCAGTTGGCCATCGAACGCGAACGCGGGCATCATGCCCTGCTGGAAGAAGCGGACGAGTTTGGAGTCGTAGCCGAAATAGTTGTGCTTGGCGAAGAAGGCCCGCGTGGGCGCGTCGTTGACGTCGCTGGTCATGATGTACCAGGGGATGCCCCGGCCGGAATCCCGGGAGTGGGCCAGCAACTGCTCGGCGAAGACCAGGAACAACGGCTTGTGCTTGATCGGCGTGGCGGGATATTCGCCCTTGGGGCCTTCGTAGCCCAGGCGCGTTCCCTGGCCGCCGGCGACGAGGAACGCGGCCACCTTGCCATCCTTGAGCAACTGCCGGCCACGCTCTGCCGCCTGCCGATAGAGCGATTCCTGTCCTGGGCCGGCCGTGCGCGGATAGGCCTTCACCGGCTGAATCTCCCTGGGCAGCGGGAACTGCGGCTTGTTGCGGACATATTCCTCGGCCAGTTGCGCGATCAGCGCCGCATCGATCGCCTCGAGCTGGG
>JBEKVL010000477.1:0-5546 GCA_049514055.1 Tepidisphaeraceae bacterium
CACAAGGCGATTTCCGATCCCGGCTTCGTGCTGGCGGTGCGAATCTCCGACGGCAAGTTGATGTGGCGATATGCGGTGAACGATCCGGAATCGTCGCCGATCTTTGGGCCGGACGGCACCGTGTATGTCGGGTCGGGCTTCAACGGACAAGCCGTCGTGGCCTTGCGGAGCGAACCCGATGCCAAAGAGCGGTTGATTTGGAGAACGCCGTCACCCTATCCTATGACCGGCGCGATAACTTTGGCGGATGACCTGGTTATTGCCGGCGGCGGCAACTGCGACTATGTCAACGCCGATCCGAAACCGGCCGGGGTGGTCATGGCGCTCGATGCCAAGACCGGCCAGAAGCGGTGGGAGAAGCCGATGCCGGATTCGGTGCTGGGTTCGATCACGGCCATCGGCGGCAAGCTGATTTGCCCGCTGCGGAATGGCGAAGTGGTTGTGTTGAAGCAGTCCGATGGGTTGGTTCTGTGGCGGCAGTCGGTCAACGCGGACACCCCGATTCTTGCCGGGGCGGCCGTGGCGGGTGACTATATATATGCGGTCAGCCGCGATGGGACGCTCGCCGTGCTGAAGCTATCGGATGGCACGGTTATCGAGAAGCTGTTCCTGAATGACCCCAAGAATCCCGGCAAGCGTGGGTTATCGCTGTCGTCACCGACGATTGCCAGCGGGGTTTTGTTCGTGGGCAGCGAGACGGGTGGAATGCGGGCATTTTCAGGCGGAAAGGTGGGGCAATGAGCAGGCCGATGATTCAGGATCTGGCCGAGTGCCGTGACAAGACATTTGCCGGTGGCAAGGCGGTGAACCTGGGCATTCTGATCCGGGCCGGGTTCCCGGTTCCGGGCGGGTTCGTGTTGACGACCGAGGCATATCGCACGAGTCGTGTCGCGGATATTCGCGACCGGTCGCATCCGCTGGCGCAGGAGGTTTGCGCTCGCTGGCATGGGTTGGGCGGGTCGGCTGTGGCGGTGAGATCGAGCGCGACGGCCGAGGACATGGCCGAGGCGTCGATGGCCGGGCAGTACGAGACGTTCCTTGATGTCACGACCGAGGATGGATTACTGGAGGCCGTGCAGAAATGCTGGGCATCGCTGGACAGCCCGCGGACGCGGACGTACCTGGCCGAGCATGGGATCGACCTTGCGAAAGTCGCCATGGCGGTCGTCGTCCAGAAGCTGGTGCCGGCCGACGTTGCCGGCGTCATGTTCACGGCCAATCCGCAGACGGGCTCGAAGGCGGAGATGCTCATCGAGGCGAGCTGGGGTTTGGGCGAGGCGGTCGTGAGCGGGCTGGTACAGCCCGATGTGCTGCGGATCGACCGGGGCAGCGCGCGGGTGGTTCATGCGACCATCGCGGACAAGCAACTGTGGATTCAGCCGGGGAGGCACGATCAGCAACTCGTGGAAGAGGCCCGCCGCAAGCTGGCGTGCCTGAAATCCGCGGACGTGACCCGGCTCTGGAAGATGGGGCTCAAGACCGTCGAGCATTTCGGTTCCGAACAGGATTTGGAATGGGCCATATCGAACGGTGAATTGTATTTATTGCAGTCGCGACCGATCACCACGCTGGCGCACGCGGAAGTATACGAGAAGCTCCTTCAGTCCACGCGGTCGATGCTGCGCGAGTCGCTGGAGGCCGGCCGCGGGCCGTGGGTTGTGCATAACATCGGCGAGACGCTCAAGCATCCGACGCCGCTGACCTGGAGCGTGATCCGGCGGTTCATGTCGGGCGACGGCGGTTTCGGGGCGATGTACAAGGAAGTGGGTTTCGAGCCGTCGCAGCGCGTGTGCAAGGAGGGGTTCCTGTTGCGGGTGGCCGGGCGGGCCTACATGGACGCCTCGCTGGCGGCCGAAATGTTCTTTGAGGAATATCCGTTTCGCTACGATCTGGATCTGCTGCGAAGCAATCCGGATGCGGCGCAGTCGCCGCCGACGATACCGGCCGGCACGCTGACGCAACGGATGCGCGTGGGCCGGCAACTCGCCGAAGTGAACCGGCGTGTGCGGGCGCTGGCGGCGGATTTCGACCGGAAACTGACCGGGCAGGTCATTCCCGAGTTCGTCCGCTACTGTCTCGAGGAGAAGCAGCGGGATCTCAGCGTGCTGTCGCCGCAGGAGTTGATCGATCTCTGGCGGCAGCGCGAGCACCGGGTGATGGACCAGTTCGCGCCGCAGTCGCTGATGCCGAGCATGATCGTGGGAATGGCACTGGCCGAACTGCGGCAGACGCTGAATGAGAACTTCTGGGATGAGGATCCCGACCGTCTGGCGTCGATCCTGTCGGCCGCCCACGCGCCCGACAAGACTCTGGAAAGCAACGGGCAATTGTGGGAGGTGGCCCAGGGCCGGCGATCCGTCGAGCAGTGGATGGGCACCAACGGGCATCGCGCGCCGGACGAGTTCGACCTGGCGACGCCGCGCTGGCGCGAGCGGCCGGAAGAGTTGCAGACCATGGCGGGCCGGCTCAAGGGCGGGCCGAGCCCGATGGATCTGCATGTGCAGAACCTGGAATGGACGAAGAAGAAGATCGAGGAACTGCGGGCGCGGCTCTGCCCGGTGGACGCGGCCGAGCTCGAAAGCCGGGTCGAATTGGCGGGGCGATACCTGCTCTTTCGCGAGACGGGCAAGCATTACCTGATGCTGGGGTACGAGCTGTTGCGGGATGTGGCGCTGGAAGCCGGGCGCCGGCTGGAGATTGGTGAAGGTGTCTTCCAACTCACGCTCGAAGAGTTGTTCGACGCGCTGCGGATCGGCTATGCGCCGATTCACCTGATCCACGAACGGCAGAAGGTGTATGAGGCCGAGCAGCGGGTGTGGCTGCCGCAGGTGATCGATCTCGAGGCCATTGAGACCCTTGGCGAAGCGCCCCGCCTGGAGATGGCCGGAAGCCACAAGGCTTTCCCTGTCTCAAACGGAGTGGCGACGGGAGCGGCGCGGATCGTACATTCGCCGGAACAGGCGGGCGAACTGGGCAGCGGGTACATCCTGGTCTGCCCGTCGACCGACCCCGGCTGGACGCCGCTCTTTGTCAACGCGGGCGGTCTTGTTCTCGAATGCGGCGGGACGCTGTCGCATGGGGCGGTCGTGGCCCGGGAGATGAACATCCCCGCCGTCGTGCTGCCGGGGGCAACATCACTGTTTGTGGAAGGGGAGTCGATTACAGTAGACGGACGTATAGGCACGGTGGGCCGGCAGGGTGAGCAGGCCGCGGTGCCCGCGGTCGTCGACGATCGCGCCTCGGGCCCTTCGAGTGAACAGAGCGAAGATTCCACGGACACGAGGATCCCGCGGGAACTGGTTCCTCCGGTGCCTGGCCGGCGTGAGCGGGCCGGGAATAGGGTGAGGAACATCACGGCGATTGCCTGGGGTGTATTTCTTGTGGCGGTGTTCGCGTTGCCTGATGGCTGGCTGTATCAACCCATGTTCCGGTTGATGGACTTGTTGTTCTGGCCGCTGGTGAGGAATCTGGGCAAGCCGGGGGCCGTGGTGGTTATGGCCGCGCTGCTGGCATTTTTCGTGATGCTGACGCAGCGGTTGTTGACAGACAATACGCGGCTGCGTGTGGCCAAGGCGCGCGAACGGCTGCTTCACAGGAAGGCGTTGGTCTTGCCGAAAGGTTCGCCGCGGCGGGTGGCCATGCTGGACATGGCGGCGCCGGTACAGATGCGGATTGTGGGTGCATCAATGGTTCCGCTGGCGGTGCTGCTGGGGCCGGTGGTGATTTCGTTCCTGTGGTTCCCGCCGCGCGTGGATCCGGCCGCCTGGAACATGCCGCCCGGCAATCCAGTGTACGTGACAGCGATGGTCGATGCGAGCTATGTGAAGCCGGTGGATTTGTCGCTGCCGGCGCCGTTGAAACTCGATCAATTCTCGCCGGCGTCACAGAAGATCGAACCGGTGAAGGAGTTTCTTGAGAACACTCTGGTCGAGTTCTCGCGGCCGACGGACACGAGCAAACTTCCGTGGGAACTGCAACTGATGGCTCAGACAACCCGGAGCCAGAAGCTGGCGGATTTGCGGGCGTACCTGGACGCGGGTGTGCCGCCGCAACCGCTCGCGTGGACAGTTTCTACCGAGGGCGCGAAGGCCGGTCGCTATCTGGCGAAGTTGAAGACGCAGGCTGGTGAGATGGCCGAGGTGGCGATCGTGCTCGGCGATGCCTGTCCGCCGGAGGAGATGAAGATCACTCCGGCAGTGGGTCCGATCAAGTCGGTGCAAGTGGAATATAAACCGCCAACGAACAGGCGGACTTTCTGCTCGCCGCTTTCTTTCATAGGCGAGCGGGTTGCAGGCCCGGGGAGATCAATCTGGGTGGTGTGTTGGATGGCGTGCGGCACGGCATTGTCGCGCATGGATATCGGCTGGCTCGGCGTGTATCTGCTGGCCTACCTTCCGGCGATGTTTGTGAGCAAGAAAGCGCTTGGAGTTGTGTGATTGCAGGGTCCGCCGCAGCGGACGCGGGTGGACGTGAACGGGAGAGTCCGCGTCCGCTGAAGCGGACCCTGCGGGCTGATTATTGAGGGACATGCCTATGAAAATGCGATGGATACTCGGTGTTGTCCTGGCCGTCTGGCCGGTTTCCGTTCTGGCGGTGATCGAGGCCAAACTGAAACTCTTTGAGATCTCGGCCGCAATCGTGCGTATGAAAGTGACGGAGACGACCGCGGCCAACAAACTGGTCGATGCGGCGGTGATCGACGTGGCGGTTGGGGAATTCGCTCCCAAGTCGGTGAAGGTGCAGATTGCCCAGCCCGAGGGGGCGTTCGAGCGGGTCGGCAAGGGTTCGGAGTTGATTCTCTTTGTAAGCCAGCGCGGCGGCGGAGAGATCGGCGTGATCCACGCGGCCGACATGTGGCTGGACGCGCGCCTCAGCCCGCGCAAGACAGGCTGGATCGTGCAGCAGGAACGCAGCGTGTTGTACAAGGATTTCCCCGGCACGACGGCCGCCCTGTCGCAACTGGCGGCCGACAAGAAGGCCGGGAAACCGGGGATGATCGAGGAACTGCACGACAACCTGATCTTCATGGCCAAGCCGATCGTGCTCGGCGCGGCACCGGCCGGGACGACGGCGCTGTGGGCCGTGGATGCGGACGAATCGGGCAAATCAATCTTGCTCGCCGATACGCCCGCCGGCGTGAAGGCGCTGAAGCAGGGGGAGACACTGACCGACGCGACGGCCCTGATCGGACTGGCTGACGTGAAGGGCCCAGTGCAGTCGCTAATCAATGCCGGCAAGGATGGCAAACCTCGCGCAGTTATAGGCGGCAAGGTGTATGCGTTTGATGGCAAGACTTTCGCTGTAGCCACGGCCGAGACGGCGGCCGACGTGCAGCCCAAGACACCTGCTGACGTCGCCACAATCGGCCGTTTCGGATTCGGCGGCGCGCTCGCGTCAATCGGCGTTACCTCGGCGACGATCTCGCTCTACTCCGCCGTGGCGGACTCCAAGCGCGTGGACTTCATGCGTCTGACCGGCCAGAACGTGGCCGACTACGACAAGGAAAAGAAGGGATTGAAGAACGCCACGATTCGCACGTTGGATGT
>JBEKVL010000478.1:0-5544 GCA_049514055.1 Tepidisphaeraceae bacterium
GGAACAGGTCGCGCGTGTACTGGCCCGTCAGCGGTACCCCCATCTCCATCTCCAGCGCGAACCCCTCGAAGCCGATTCCCGACTGCGCCACCATCTCCGCGTATAACATCGGCGAAACGCTGGTCGGGGTCTTGGCGTGATACTCGCCGAAGGCCATCGGAATCTGCACCAGCGTCCGCGCCCCCGGGTGGACATTCTTCACCTGGGCGATCAGCAGCCGGGTCATCTCGATCATCTGCTCGAACGTCAGCGCAAACGCCCGGTTGGTCGGCAACCCGGCCGCGACGTTCCACAGCGACACCGTCTTGCGATACCGCGATACCAGCCGCTGCACCCGCTCGTACGCCAGTTCCCGCACGGTGTCGAAATCGTTCTCCCAGATGAACATCCAGTCGGGCAGATCGGTCTCATCGAAGTTGATCAGCGGCCCGGCGATGATCGGAATGCGTTTTTTCGTCAGCGCCTCGGCCCAGACATCGACCGCGTCCGTCTCCATCACGCCTTCCTGCGGCTCCATTCCCCGCCAGCTCATGGGCAAGACGGCGTAGTCGAAGTTTGACCAGAGCATCTCGCGGTACTTCTGGTTCTGCACCGACACATCGACCTTGCATCCGAAAACGTGTTTCACGAACGCGTTGGACTGCCTCCGCCGATTGATCAGCAGGTCGGCGTGGAACTGCGACAGATCTTCCGACAACTGCACGGCGATCGCCAGCGACTGGTCGCCCAGCCGCGCCGCCTCGGCGCCGTCTTCCAGTTTGCCCAATGCCTCCGACAGGAGATCCTGCGCCTCCCGCAGTTTCTGGCTGAATTTGTCGGCCTTCTGGAAATCGAAGAAGTTCCAGTCCTCGTACTTCTGGATGATCTTCATCAGCCGGAACCGGGCCATCTCCACATTCAGATTGTACGGCTTCACCCGCATCGGCAGCCGCGTGGTCTCCAGGTGATAGGTCCCGATGATGCCGACTTCCCAAAGCATCGCCGCGGCCGCCGGCGTATCCTCTCCGCGCAGGATGTGCAGGTATCCATCGCGGAAGGCGACCTCGCCGGGCATGGGCACGGATTCCGGGCCAACCGTGTACGCCGCCACCGGTTGGAAGCTGCTAAGGCGCTGCCCGTTCTTGTAGACCTCAAAGCGGGAAGTCATATCGCTGCCGATCTCCAATACGCGGATATTACGGCGAAAATCCCCCGGCCGCAAACACGGGGATGGCCAAAGGAAAAAGGCAAAACGGGGGAAGGAAGAACGGGACCGGCTGAAGCCGGTACTACGAGCTACCATCCCAGTTCCCCAAGCCGTCCATCCAATTCCTCCGCCGGTGCATCGCCCGGCAACCAGGTTACGCCCTCAAACCGCCGGAACCACTTCATCTGCCGCCGCGCCAGTTGCCGGGTCGCGATCTTGATCTGCTCCACCGCGTCGTCCAGCGACATCCGGCCCCGCAAATGCGCCGTCAGTTCCGCATATCCCGTGGCCTCGGCCGCCGTGCCGGAAAGTTGTCCGAATGTTTCGATAAGCCCCCGCGTCTCCGCGACCCATCCCGCCGCCAGCATCGCCTTGACGCGCGCGTTGATCCGCCGGTTCAGCACCTCGCGATCCCACGACAGCCCCACCCATGTCGCCGCGTGCCGCTTCTCGCCGCCCCAGTCCCGCTGCCAGTCGGAAATCGGCCGGCCGGTTAACTCAAATACCTCCAGCGCGCGCACGAGGCGTTTCGTGTCATTGAGATGTATCCGCTGCACGGCTGGCGGATCGACCGCCTTCAGCCGTTCGTAAAGCGCTTCGTTCCCCATCGCCCGCAGGCGCTGGCGCAATTCGGCATCCGCCGCCGGCCCTGCAAACAGCCCCTCGAACAGCGACTTGTAGTAAAGTGGAGTGCCCCCGGTGGCAATCAGCTTCACGCCACGCCTTGCCGCATCGGCGATGACCGCATCGGCCATCTCCACAAACCGCGCCACCGCGAACGGCTGGTCGGGATCGACCACATCAATCAGATGATGCCGCACGGCCGAACGCTCTTCCGGCGTCGGCTTGGCCGTGCCGATGTCCATGCCCCGATAGACCTGCATCGAGTCCATCGACAGGATTTCGGCGCCCGTCCGCGCCGCCGCCCGCATGGCCAGATCCGTCTTGCCCGACGCGGTCGGACCCAGAATCACCAGTATTTCCGGCCGTTGTTCTGCCATAACGACACCAAACTGACACTTTGACAGCCCCGGCAAGACCCCGCAGTTTCGCCGTGCTTGCTGTAACTGTAGCAGATACCTTGAACTGCGAAACACCGCCCATCTGGCACGCGATTTGTTTTACCCCCTCATGTCGCAATGGTGCGACCCAGAATAAAGGAGAAATGCCATGTTACCAGTAGTCCGAACCAGCCGCAGCAACGATCCGTTTGACATGCTCCATCGCGAATTCGACACGGCCCTGAACCGCCTTTTCGGCAACAGTGATTCCCCGGTTGCCTGGGCGCCCTACGCCGTGGATGTCCGCGAGGATGGTGATCATCTCTATGTCGAGGCCGAACTGCCCGGCTTCAGCAAGGACGAGATCGACCTGACCATGGAGAACCAGACCCTGACGATCTCGGCCGAGCGCCGCGAGCAACAAAACGGCCAGAAAGGCGGCTACCTGCTGAACGAGCGCCGCTACAGCCGCTTCCTCCGCAGTTTCACGCTGCCGCCCACGGTCGATGACAAGAAAGTCGACGCCAAGCTCGACAACGGCATCCTCACGGTCGTGCTCAACAAGCGCGAGGAGACGAAGCCGAAGAAGATCGCCGTCAGTTGATGTGTGCTCAGCGGTGCAACGATGGGTCGTTCTTTTGGGGAATGGCCGCGTCGAGCGGCCACTCCCGTGTCGTTCCGGGGCGTGTGTGCCCAGGTTTCCGGAAACGTCGTCTTGACCACAAACCGTCATCCTGAGCGTACTCGCGAAGAGCCTGTCCTGAGCGGAGCCGAAGGAATCTGGCTATGAAGTCCAAGGCCAGATTCCTCGCGAGTACGCTCGGAATGACCGTTCCGACATCTTTCGCGACATGCGGGTGCGCCAAAGGCCCGTGACGACTCAGCATGACAACCGTCGCGGTGCAAACAGTTTGGCACTCGCCCGGATTTCCGGGCGCACCCTTCCGGGGCAACCCTATCGTGACTTCATTGTCGCGCACGCCTCAGCGACCTTTACGCAGGATGATCGAACCCTTGACCGCCTCGACATTCAATGAGCGCAGGTCCAGCTTGTATTCATCACCCCGCTCGTTGACGATTTGCAGCGAGCCATCCACCAGTTTCATCTCCTTGATGAAGACATCCTGCACGTCCTTCTCCATGCCGGGCTCGTAGGCGATGAGGTAGATCTGCCGCCACCAAGTCTCCCGGCCGCTCGCCTCCACGCATCCCGGCCGGCTGGTTGAGGCCCGATACTGCATGTCGCCATTCACGACCGGCGCCACCTCCGGCGGCGCCGTCCGCTTTCCCCTAACGCGTGTGGCGGTGGGAGTGTGGCCACGGGATGCGGCAATCGCCTGCTGGGTGACTTCAGCGCGATGATGCTGCCAGGCCGCCAAACCCGTGTAGCAGACCACGCACGCCAGCGCCCAGACTGAAACCCGTGCGCCACGCCCACGGAATGCGAGAACTGTTGCAATCAGGAGCGGCAGGGTGATCAACGGATCGATGACGGCAACGAAGTCCCAGGAAATACGAGTGCTGACAAACGGCCAGAAAAGCAGGGTTCCGTAGCTGGTACAGGCGTCCAGCAGCGTATGAGTCGCGCACGCCAGGAGAGCGGTGATGAAAAGCCAGTACGCCTGTACGCGGAGGCGGCGGGAAACCAGGAACGGAGCGGTGGCCAGAGCGGCCAGTACGGGGATCATGATCAGGGCGTGCGTGCAGTGGCGGTGGAGCTGATGGGTCAGCACGGGATCGGAAAAGTGGAAGAAGACGTCCAGATCCGGAGCGTTTGCAGCCGACACGCCAAGGAGGATCGCCGGGCGGCCCAAGCGGTCGCCACCGACGAGGTGGCCGACGGTGGCACCGAGGAACGCATGAGCCAGGGTGTCCATGCGGAGGATTGTAGTCCCGCAGGGCAGACAAAAAACGTACCCATGCACCGCTCCTCGCCGCGCTGACCCATAGCGGCTGCAGCAGCCCCAGCCCGCTCCCTATACAGCATCCCAATGTTTATAATCGTCCACTTCTGCACGCATGTTTTTGCCGGAGCCGGTACAATCAGACGCAGAGGAGTTGGCACTTCCATGAGTCAGACACCATCACAACCCGCGGCGCAGCCCACAGAGTCAATCCCAAAACCCGCCGCCGCTCGGCCGACGCCCAGGCCGCAGCATGCCGGCCACCATGGAATACTCAGCTTCTTCAAATGGATCTTTACCGGCTTCGGCCTCTTGACCATCCTCGGCCGCCGCCACTCGCAGGTGAAGATCGAAGAGGTCACGGTCTACACCGTACCCCGGCCGTTCTATCTCTGGGCCGTCATCATCGCCGGCTTCATCGGCTGCTTCGTTGTCAGGCACTTCCCCAACTCGGCCGTCGTCATGGGCTGGATCTACATCTGGGTCCTGATGTATACGCTGGTAACCCTCCTCTTCGATCTGGGCACCCTCAAGGTCCTGCTCTGGTCCGGCATCATTCTGCTTCTATGGGTGGTCTGCAAGTACATTCAGGATCTCAAGAACATACACCTGTTGAGCTGGTTCACCGGGTTCTTCCTGAGCATGCGGCCGAAACTCGACGTCGGCTTCGTCGACGTCCTGAGCTGGTTCATGCTCATCCTCTGGCTCGGCGGCGTCTTCGAGACCTTCGCCCGCGGCCGCAAGCGGTTCACACCCAACGGCATCGAGGAATGGTATCTCGGCGAGGGCAGCGAAATCACCGACCGCAGCGGCCTGCATTTTGTCACCCGCTACCCCGACCTCTTCGAGTCGTTCCTGGGCTTCGGCTGCGGTTCCGTCCACGCCATCGACGGCAACGGCCGAACCATCAAGCACTGGGACAATATCCTCTTCCTCTTCTTCGTCTGGCCGCACCTCGAAGAAATCATCGAACAGCGCGCCGCCACCGTTGACAACGCCCCCGACGAAGCGGAGGCGCAGAAGACGGCCGGATGAGTGAACTGACCATGGCAAGCGATCACAAGCTATCCCATAGAATCATCGCCATGTCAAAGTCCGTCGTGCCAGTCTGGCGATCGTGGCGCCTTCAACTTGCCTGCTGGGGGCTGCTCGTCGTGGCCATGGGACTGGCGGCCATCGTGCGGCAGCGCGTCATGGCCCGCATTCGCGTCGAACTGGTCGGCTGGGAACAGGCCGGGCCGCTGCATGTGATGCACCCGCACGGGTGGACCGAGCGACGTCTCGGCGACGCCATCGTTTTCGAGGAGCCGGCCACCCGCAGCCGGCCGGGCCGGCGGCTCGAGGTCTCGCGCCGCTATGCGCCGGTCTTCATGTCGCCGCTGGAATACCTGGTCCGCACGGAGGAACTGTCGCCGCGCGATCTGGCCATGGCCCTGGAGCAATCCGGCGCCAA
>JBEKVL010000479.1:0-5542 GCA_049514055.1 Tepidisphaeraceae bacterium
GCGATGTGCTTATGAAGTACTACGACCGGCCGGAGGTCTACACAGTCGAGAGCGATTGCGTGCGCTGCGCCTCATCGTGGCTACTGCGCATGGACAACGATGCCGCGGACAGCGTGATCGTCTGGCTTGGCAACCTTGGTCGGGATCTTCCGGCGAAGGAACGCCTCTACTGGCTGAGCTACAACATTCCCCCAAATCGCCCGGTGAGCAACTCGACATACAAGCGGGCCATCCTCGGGGAGTGGGCGGACTCGGAATCTCCCGACGTGCGGTTCCGGAGCGAGTATCGGGTTCTGGCTGATGGTTGGACGAAGGCCTACGGATGGCCGCTGTTTCGCGAGCCCGAGCCCGGTGACGTCCACATCCTCGATCTAGTTCGGCTCCCGCTGCACGACTCCGAGTCGGAGCTGGAGGAGACGGTCGGCAATCTCACCAAGCTCCTTGTTGACTTCCTGAACGAGGCTGAACTGGCTGGTCAATTGCCGCCGGGTCCGGCCGACGAGAAGGGGATCACCAAGCTTGAGCGGTGGCTCCGTCAGGCTGGGTATCCGGCTGTTGAGCGGGACATTGGCTTCCTTCGCAATCTCCAGTCTGTGCGCTCAAAGGGCGTCGCCCATCGAAAGGGCTCGGACTACGAGAAGGTCCTCACTCGAGCGTTTGGAGATAAGCGGGGGGCGGCCGCGGCCACGAAGCTGATTGAGGACTCTCTGGCCTTTGTCCGAGAGCTTCACACATTCGCCCAGTCTCAAGCCAAGCCGCTGGCTGTTCGTGAGGAACCGGGTCGTGATTGACGACCCGATCATCGAAGCCTGATAGCAAGTCCCAACCCCAGCCGACTCAGTGGACACAGAGACCTTGAGTTACCAAGATTGGCGGGCGGCGCTACGCCGACGAGGTGAGGCGGGAGGTCGATGTGGGTGGTGATGCGGTTTTCAAGGGGACTGACTATCAAGCGGCTGTAATCGTCGAGATCTACGTGAGGATGCTCACCCACGAGCCCCTTGGATGGCTAGGTGTGGCCACGCCCGACGTGCCAACTGCCGTCGAGGGAGAGACCGGCGGTCCGGGCGACGACGTTCTGATCGAGTTCGCCTCCTATTGCCCCGTGAGCCGAGCTCGAAGTTGCGGAAGATCGCGACCGTGGCGATTGCGACGATCTACATGATCTCGCCGCGAAACAGACCGGGTAAGGCAAGCCGCCCGGAGGGATGCGGGCGGCTTGCAGGTTGCAGGGCCCTGTTCAGGCTAGAAGAGCAATAGCTTGGCCTTCAGCGCCGGTGGCCCTAACGCTGCGCGGCGTCAGGGTTGAAGATGGCCGACACAGGTGTTGCCGTGGGAGTTGGCACCGGTGCCGTCTGGGCAGGTTGCGCCAGCCCAGGCCACGCCCGTGAGTGTTGCCCCCGTTAGATCGGCGCCGGTGAGGATGGCGTGGGCCAAGTTGGCGCCGGTCAGGTTGGCGTGATCCACAAGGGCATTCGTCAGGTTCGCGCCGGACAGGTGAGCTCCCGTGAGGTTGGCGCCCGACAAGCTGGCGCTAGACAGGTTTGCGTTGCTGAGGTTCGCGCCGGTCAGCGTTGCGCTCGAAAGGTTCGCTCCAATCAGCGTGGCGCCCGAAAGGTTCGACCCTGTCAGGTTGGCGGCCGACAGGCTGGCGCCGGACAGGGTCGCTTTGCTGAGATTGGTGCCGGTCACCGTGGCGCTCGTCAGGTTCGCGCCGGTCAGCGTCGCACCCGAGAGGTTCGACCCGGCTAGGTTGACGTGGCTCAGACCAGTCCCAGTCAGGTTCGCGTTGCTGAAGTTGGCACCCGTAAGCGAGACCGCCCCGGGCAGCAGGCCAGACAGGTTGCAGCCGGTGCAGTTCATACCGGACTTGAGCACGAAGATCGTGACTGTCACCGGGCTGGACAACACACCGCCGGTATTGAGCTTGTAGCTGAACGAGTCAGTGCCGCTCCAGCCGCTCGGGGGAACGTATGTGAACGAGCCTGGAGTCGAGCCGAGGGTGAGCTTTCCTTTGGGAGCCTGGCTTATGACCACGCTCGAGGTCCCGACATTCGTAAGGGCCAGGAAGCCTGGGGCCGCGACGGTTAGCGTCACTCCAGCAGACGTCCAATAGCGATCCACAATCGGCATCTTCGTCGCGAGCACGAAGGGCGAGAGCGACGCCGTCGTCCCGCAGATGATCTGGTTCGTCGTGTCGTCCGAGGTGGTGATGCCCTGCCAGGCCCCGTTCTCGTAGTGGAGCATGATCGTCGGTGCGGGAGTGACCCCGGCGTAGGAGATGCAGACGGTGATCGGCCCGGAGTAGGTCGCAGTCGTCGTCAGGTCGTAGTAGGTCGCCGAACCGGCGAGCTGGTAGCCGGCCGGTAGCGGTGCTGGGGCAGTCGTGCTCGTCGTGAGCGTCGTGAGCCCGCCAGCATTGACGTTCGAGAAGGTCAGCGAGACGGGCTGAGACGCGCTTGGTGAGGCGGCGGCCAGTTCAACCGTGACGGCGGAGCCTGGCACGGCCGGTGTGTCCGCGGCCAGCGGCATCTGAACGTCGATCCCGGGCACGTCGGACGTCCCCACCGTCACCGGCGTACAGGCATTCCAGTTGGTCGTGAAGTTGCCGCTGGCGCCGAGGTCATAACAGCCCCTGACGTAGGTACTATTTCCGTTGCTGTCGTCAATGAAATCGACCGTATAGCTGCCGGGCAGGAGCGGATTAGTGGAGTAGGTCCCGCCGGCCGCGGTCCTGGTCCCATTGTTGGCAAAGGCCACTGTGATGTTATTCAGCGGCCCCCCGCCGGGTCCGGTGACCGTGCCGCTGATGTGCACGCCGAGCGGCATCGTAACGTCGGGCAAGGTCACGGGGGACGAGGTTACCGTCACCGGCGAGCAGGCGTTATCGCGACTGTCTAGATTGCCGTCGGCGAGGCTCGAGTAGCAACCGCCCACATGGTCAGAGCCACCGTCCCAGAACCAAACTGTGTAGCTGCCCGGCATGACCGCGAACGAATAGGTCCCGGCGCTCGCGTTGTCCGCGGTCGCCATCGAAAGCCAGCCGAAATCGTCCGGGCTCAACCAGACCCACATGTTCGGCAGCCCCTGCCCGTTCTGGTCGATGACCTTGCCGCTGATTCGCACACCGACCGGAATCGTTACGTTGAGCCAGGGGACGGTGGACCCCATCGTCAAAGTCAACGTAGTGCATGCGTTGGGATCGGTCGTGAACTCGCCGCTGGCGCCGCTGGAGTAGCAACCGTCGACGTAGGTCGAGTTGAGGTCGTCGTGGAAGTAAAGCTTGTAGCTGCCGGTCGGGACGAGCAGCGAGAAGATCCCACCCCCGCCGGTGTCGGTCACAGGGCCTGGGCTGCCAGTGTCCGCGTCGACGAGAATGTTCTCCGGCGTTGCCCCATCCGATCCGGTGACCGTGCCGCTAATGCGCACCCCGAGCGGCATCGTGACGGTGGGCAAGGGTACGTCGGACGTGGTGACCGCCACCACCCCGCAGTCATATTGATTGGTCGTGAAGTTGCCGCTGGCGCCGATGAACAAGCAGCCGTCGACATAGTCAGAACCATTGCCGAAGAACTTGACACGGTAGTTGTCCTGCGGGACGAGCAGCGAGTACGAGTAGATCCCGTCGGAACCGGTTACGGTTACGGTTTCAGACTCGCCGCCGTTGTCCCCGTACGCGTGGACCTGGATGTTTGCTAGCTCTGCCTCGTTCGCTCCGATGACCGTGCCCCAGATCGTGTATTCGCCGCCCGCGGCCACGGGTTTCGCCAGGGGCAGCGCGAGGCTCCCGACGAGCAGGGCAATGACGGCAAACAGGTTGGCCCAATGCCGGTATCGCCGCGACCAGGTTGAAATCGAAGACATGGAAACCCACCTTCGCGGACGCATCGTGCGTCCTTCTAAAACTCCTCCGCGGGTGGGTCCCGCCAGTGGCTCGGCGCGGTCCTGGCGGCCAGAGTATGGGCCGCGCGTCATGGCTCCCCGTGTGCGCTGACCCTGCGCGTGGATGGGCCAGATGCAAGGGCCAACTGGCATCTAGCATGGGCTGACCGGACCTCGCGACCGTCTGGGTGGCGCGTTGAGGCACCGGATCCAGCCGACGACCGCGTCCAGGGTGCGGCGCAAGACAAGGGACAGGCTACCGCGGCCGCCGCTTGCGCCCGACTGAGTCGGCCTCGGTCGGCCCGTCGCGCCGCCGTCTGTCAGGCGATCAGCGCATGATCGAGCCGCGTCAGTTCGCCAGCCCATTTACCGTCTCGACGGCGAGTTTGTGGAAGCGATGGCGGCCCCCGAGCGGCGGCTATTCGGCGGTTTCTCCAACCTGCGGGTGGGCGGCGAGGTCGCCAATCGCACGGAACAAGTCGTCGACTCGGGTGGCTACGAGATGCGAGAGCTTGACCGGCCGTTCTGGTTTGCCAATGGCGCGGGCGGGGCGATGGCGAAGGCCGACCACCACGAGCTGATCGAGACTCAACTGGCCGTTTGGCCGCACAAGCCGCTCGATCACATGAGGCTCCTGGCTTCGGTCAATCGACGAGTCTCAGCGAAGGAGCCGACGGTCAGCCCTTGGTGCCAGGTGTCCCTTATCCCAACGAGCGGCGATGGTCCGCTGGGCCACGACTTCGTCGAGAGAGGCGAGACGGTTCCTTTCAGCATGCCGGTCCTGCTGTTCGGCCTTGACCTTACGGACACGACGGCGCGCTTTATGGAGGATGCCAAGGCGCTCAAGGCGGGCCAGGAACCGGCATCTATCGATACCGACGCAATCAACGAGGGCCTCAAGCGTCGGCCCTGAACAATTAGCCGTCGGGCCGCGCGGATCACCTTGCTTCAACCGGTCACCCGGCCCTCGCTCCGCCGGTCGCGGACGATCCCGGGCTAGTCCGGTCAGCTAAACCGCCTGCGTCTGGGGCTTTCGGGTGGCTGCGGCTGGCGGTACGCTTCGAGCGTGCAGACCAACGTCCTGTACTACGGCGACAACCTCGACATCCTCCGGCGGTACATCCCGGACGAGTCGGTCGATCTGATCTACCTCGACCCGCCGTTCAACTCGAATCGCGCCTACAACGTCATCTTCAAGGACGAGTCTGGCAACAGCACGGATGCCCAACTGCTCGCCTTCGAGGACACGTGGCATTGGGGACCGGACGCTGAGGCCCAGTACGCCTACCTGACGAACACCAACCGCAATCAGGGCCGCGTGCCTTCCACGGTGAGCACCATGATCGCCGCCCTGCGCTCCGGGATCGGCGAGAACCAGATGATGGCCTACCTCGTCGAGATGGCCGTCCGGCTTGGCGAACTCCACCGGGTCTTGAAGCCCTCCGGCTCGCTTTGGCTGCATTGCGACCCCACGGCCAGCGCCTATTTGCGCGTGTTGCTGGATGCGGTCTTCGACCCCCTCAACTTCCGCAACGAGGTGGTCTGGCAGCGGACGTCAGCGAAGTCATTGATGACTACGCGCCTGCCCAACAGCCACGACCTGATACTCGGCTACGGGAAAGGCTCGGAAACAACCTGGAACGAGGGGGCGGTCTTCCAG
>JBEKVL010000480.1:0-5540 GCA_049514055.1 Tepidisphaeraceae bacterium
TACGACAAGGGGAGAACTTTGTTCGTCGTCGCGATCTGGCTGGGAACAGCCTTTACGGCCGCCTCGGGGATCTTGACGCCTTCGAGGGATATCGGTTCATAACCCTTTTGTGCCGCGAGAGCTAAGTTGAGATCGGCTTCTTTGATGTAGCCGAGGTCGACAAGGATGCGGCCGAGCGATCCGCCTTTGCTCTTCTGGAACGACAGAGCTTCGACAAGCTGGTCGCGATTGATGCGTCCCATCTTGGTGAGAATTCGGCCTACGGGCCGGCCCTGAAGCTGGTCGATGGGCGGCATACCACCCGGCGCGGACCCTGGAGTACCGGGGCCACCGGGTGAGCCGGGAGTTCCCGGGGCAGCCATGCTGACGGGCGGCTTGCCTGTCCCCGGCGGCGCGGCACCGGCAGCGGCGGGTTTGGTGGCCGGTTGTGGCGTGGACGGCTTGACGCTGCCATCGGTGGTCGGCGTGACTATGCCTACGGGTTTCCCAGCGGACGACGAAGCCGGCGGGCGAACTCCACCTGCGGTTGGGTTGTGGCCCGGGTTCGTCTGCCCTGCCGGGCTGGTCGTTCCAGCAGCGGGTTGGTGGCCGGGGGCAGCCGGTTTGCGGCTCGGGTCGTTGGGTCCACCCGGCGAGGTCATTCCTTGGGGCATAGGTCATCCTCGTTTCGCAGGCCGGCGGAAATACTGCGGCGGGCCCGCATCTGCATGGGCTTACTTGTTGGCGGCCGCCGCCTGCATGCGGGCGCGGTTGGCGGCGATCTGGGCTTGTTTTTCCTTCTCCGACTGGGGTGTGCCCGGACTCGGCGGGGGCTTTGGCTTGGCGCCCTGACCGGCGGCACCCTCGCCACCTTCTTCCCCTTCCTCTTCTTCCATCACGATGTCGCCGCCACGTTCCATGCGGTCGACCATGGCGCCGGGGTTCTTGGACTTGTCGATGGCCTCCTCACGTTCGATCTTGCCGGCCTTGTAGTGCCGCCAGAGGTTGTCGTCGAGCAGTTCCATGCCATAGCGTTTGCCGGTCTGGATGTCGGAGTCGATGCGGTAGGACTTGTTCTCGCGGATGAGGTTCTGGATGGCCGGCGTGCAGTACATGAATTCGTAGCCGGCCAACATGCCTTCGGTGTCGATACGCGGGCAGAGCACCTGCGAAAGCACGGCGATGAGGTTGTTGGCGAGCTGCACGCGGACCTGTTCCTGCTGGTCGGTCGGGAAGGCGTCGATGATGCGGTTGATGGTGGAGGCGGCGCCGGAGGTGTGGAGCGTGCCGAAGACCAGGTGCCCGGTTTCAGCGGCCGTGATGGCCGACTGGATCGTCGCCAGGTCGCGCATTTCGCCGACGAGCATGACGTCGGGATCCTGGCGGAGAGCGCGGCGCAGGCCTTCGGAGAAATTGGGCACATCGACGCCGATTTCGCGCTGGACGACGATGGATTTCTTATGGTTGTGGTAATACTCGATGGGATCTTCCATCGTGATGATGTGCTTGTCGTAGTTTTCGTTGATGTAATTGATCATGGACGCCAGCGTGGTCGTCTTGCCGGAGCCCGTGGGGCCGGTGCAGAGGAAGATGCCGCGCGGGCGGCGGCAGATCTGCTCGGCCATCTTGGGCAGGCCGATCTCCTCGAAGGTTAGCAGTTTGTTTGGGATTCTCCGCAGCACGATCGAGCAGAACCCCTTCTGCTTGAAAACCGAGACGCGAAAGCGGGCCACGTCGCCGTAGGCGAAGCCGAAGTCGCCCGAGCCTTGTTCTTCGAATTCCTGCTGGATGCGTTCGGGAGTAATGGACTTCATCAGGCCGATGGTGTCCTCGGCCTCGAGGACTTTTGTCTGCAACTCGCGGAGGTGCGTGTGCAGACGAAGCGTCGGCGGCTTGCCGACGGCCAGGTGAAGATCCGATGCGCCGCGGCGAACGCAGGTTTCCAGGAGACGATCGATTTGAATCATTGCCATGTTGGTCTTCTCGCTACGGACCACGGACTAACTCTGCAATCCTTCCACCTGCGCCACCTTGACGATCTCCTCGGCAGTGGTCGTGCCGTTGAGAATCTTGAGCTTGCCGTCCTCCAGCAGGCTCTTCATGCCGCTGGCCAGGGCGGCCTTGCGGATCTTGTTGGTGGGAGCCCGGTTGAAGGCCAGTTCGCGAATCTCACTGTTCAGATGCATCATCTCGAAGATGCCCAGCCGGCCGCGATAGCCGGTGCCGGTGCAGTAGTCGCAGCCGCGCGGCTTGAAGATCTGCTTATTCTTCAGGTCGTTCTCGCCGATGCCGGCCAGCTTCAGCCACTTCCAGTCGGGATCCGTGTCCGGCGCTTTGCACTTGGGACAGAGGATGCGGATGAGACGCTGGGCCATGATCGCCTGGATGGACGAGGCGACCAGGAACGGCTTGACGCCCATGTCGATCAGACGCGTGATGGCGCTGGGGGCGTCGTTCGTATGCAGCGTGCTGAACACCAGGTGGCCGGTGAGGGCGGCCTGAATGGCCACCTCGGCCACTTCCAGGTCGCGGATTTCGCCGACGAGAATGATGTTGGGAGCCTGACGCAGCATGGCCCGGAGGATTTTGGCGAAGCTGAGCCCGATCTGTTCCTTCACCTGGCACTGGTTGATGCCGGTGAAGTTGTATTCGACGGGGTCCTCGGCCGTGATGATCTTGCGGTCGGGGCGGTTGAGTTCGTTGAGGGCGGCGTAGAGCGTGGTCGTCTTGCCGGAGCCGGTCGGGCCGGTGACCAGGAAGATGCCGTTGGGGCGTTTGATGATCTTCTGGAAAATCTTGTTGTCGTCCTCGGAAAAACCGAGTTTCTCGATGCCGATGCGAACCGAGTCGGGGCGCAGAATACGCAGCACGACCGATTCGCCGTGGTAGGCCGGAAGCGTGCTGACGCGGAAGTCGATCTGGGCCTTGTCCACGGCCAGCTTGATGCGGCCGTCCTGCGGCAGGCGCTTCTCGGCAATATCGATGCCGGCCATGATCTTGAGGCGGCTGATGAGCGGGTTCTGCATGCGCTTGGGGATGCGGTCGCGTTCGATACACTCGCCGTCGATGCGATAGCGCACCCGGACCCGGTCCTTCATCGGCTCGATGTGAATATCGGAGGCGCGGTTGCGCACGGCCTCGACGATCATGGCCTGCACCAGCTTGATGATGGGGGCCTGGGTCGGGTCGTTCATCGCGTCTTCGCCCATGCTGGCGAGGTCGATGGATTTGTCGATGGAACGGTCGACGGATTTGTCGAGGGTCTTGTCGAGGGACTTGAGGGTGGAGTCGATGGTCTTGTCGATGGTCTTGTCGGCGCCGGAGGAAAAGATGTCGTCGAGGTAGCGCTTGATCCGGCTCTTGGGCGCCAGGACGGTGCGGATGTCGCGGTTGAGGCGGAAGCGAAGGATGTCGAGGATTTCCAGGTCGAGCGGGTCGTGGATGGCGACCCGGAGCTTGCCGTTCTCGATGCCGATGGGCAGGATCAGGTGCTTGCGCATCAGGTCGTCGGGAATGGTGTTGATGACGTTGGGAGAGATGGAACTCTTGTCCAGGTCGATGTATTCAAGGTTGTGCTGGGTGGCCAGGGCCTTGTAGACATTGTTCTCGGAGGCGAGTTTCAGTTCCTGAAGGGCCTCGCCCATGCGCAGGTTCTTCTGCTTGGCATAGTCGGCCGCCCGCTGCTGCTCCTTGGGGTTGAGAATGCCCCATTCAACGAGAATTTCACCCAGCCGCTTCTGGTTTTTGGCCATATTTGTAGCCTCTCGATGACAACCTGAACGCCCGGCGTACATGGCCGCCAACATCCGCAAGTGTACACCGCGGACGGCCGCTGGCAAGCAGCGCTGCGCCGCAACAACACGGATTGGGTGATGCTATCCCCCTCCCGGCGGTGTCACGAATCCACCTGTGGCGCCACCGGCCCGAAAACCGGCCGTTCGCACGATCCGGCCGGGGCAACGCGGGCGTGTCCACCCCGGTAAACCACAGAGGAGAGCATCGGGACATACCCAAGGAGCAAGCCATGAGAAATCGCAAGACGGTTCTGGACGACGGGTTTCTGGAATCCCGCTGCATGATCCTGGAACTGGCCGCGGTTTTCGACCGCTACGATCGGGCCCTGCCGGCACAAGACGGCGCGGTCGCGGCCGACCCACGCCTGGCCCTGCTGCATCAGGCCCTGGCGATCATGGCTGACCCCGCCCCCGGTTCCACACGCGTCCAGCGCATCCTGACGCTTCTTTCCGACCCGGTGGACTGAACCCCTGCAACCCGGCGAGCAAATTGAAGGAGACGCAGCATGTACTACATTCAGCCACATTACCATGGCATTTCCCGAACCACCGACGACTACGAACGGATGGCGCAGGCGGGGGTTGTGGCCGTGGCCGAGCCCGCGTTCTGGGCGGGCTTCGACCGCCGCTATCCCCAGACGTTCATCGACTACTTCCGCCAGATCAGCGAGTTCGAGCCGACGCGGGCCGCCCAGTACGGCATCCGCCACTTCTGCTGGGTGGCGGTCAATCCCAAGGAAGCGGAGAACATCAGCCTCAGCCGCGAGGTGATCGCCGCCATGCCGGAGTTCTTCGGCAGGCCCACGGTGCTGGGCGTCGGCGAGATCGGGTTCAACAAGAACACGCGTAACGAACTGACCATCTTCCGGGAACAGGCGGAACTGGCGATCAAGCACAGACAACTGATTCTGATCCACACGCCGCACCTCGTCGACAAGCTCAAGGGCACGAAGATGACACTGGACCTGCTGCGGGAGTTGCGGCCGGACCCGAATCGCGTCTGGATCGACCACGTCGAGGAGCACACCATCAAGGCCGTGCTCGATGCCGGCTACTGGGCGGGCATGACCCTCTACCCGCAAACCAAGATGAGCCCCAAACGAGCGGCCGACATGCTGGAGATCTACGGGATCAATCGCCTGCTCGTGAATTCCTCGGCCGACTGGGGGCCAAGCAGCCCGTTCACGCTTCAGGACTGCGCCATGGAATATCGCCGTCGCGGGCACACCGAGCAGGAGTTGATTGAAGTCTTCCACAACAACCCGGCCCGGTTCCTCGCGCAGAATCCGAAGTTCGACCTGCCGCAGATCCGGCTGGTCAAATACACGGCGGCCAGCGCGTGAACACGTTGGAGTCGCCCTCACGGGCGAGTCTTCCGACACATTTTCCGCCCGCGGAAAGAGCGCCACGTATTTCGCGGACGGCACAGCGCGGCTTCGCCGCAACCAAAGGGACTGAGGCACGAAGGCACGCAGGCACGAAGTGGGAGAAAGACCCGGCGTAGGCAAGATGTGGCAGAAATCTTCTCACGCTGCAAAGAAACGGGTGGATTGTGGCACGGATCAGCAGCAGACCGGAAGAATGGATCGCTTGCCTCATCCGGGATATCCGAGTTATCCGCGGTCAACCCGCATCGCCGGAATTCGGATGAATCCGCCATTCACCTCACGCCCGGCGAGTACGCCTCACGCCGCCACCGCGCAGCCTTTGGAGCGGAGTGGACTGCGGTGCCTCGACACCGCTTTCCCATCGGCGCCACCACCGCCA
>JBEKVL010000481.1:0-5523 GCA_049514055.1 Tepidisphaeraceae bacterium
TCTCAGGTCCACCAGCATCAGATGATTGTCCGTGCCGCCGGATTGCAGGCGATAGCCCTTCTTCTGCAACGCGGCCGCCAGCGCCTGGGCATTCTTCACAATCTGCTGGCAGTATGTCTTGAACTCGGGTTTGAGGGCTTCGCCAAACGCCACGGCCTTGGCCGCGACGATGTGCATCAGCGGGCCGCCCTGGCTGCCGGGAAAAACGCTGCGGTTGATCGCCTTGGACAGCGCCTCGTCGTTCGTCAGGATCAACCCGCCGCGCGGGCCGCGCAACGTCTTGTGCGTCGTCGTCGAAACCACGTGAGCATGGGGGAACGGCGACGGATGCGCGCCCGTGGCCACCAGCCCGGCGATGTGCGCGATGTCGGCAAACAGCAAAGCGCCGACCTCGTCGCAGATCTCGCGGAACCTCTTGAAGTCGATGACCCGCGGATACGCCGAGTAGCCACACAGGATCATCTTGGGCTTGACCTCGTGGGCCTTGCGGCGGACGGAGTCAAAGTCGATGGTCTCCGTCTTGGGGTCCAGTTCGTAGTGGTCCGGCTTGTAGAAAATGGCCGACGTGTTGAGCTTCATGCCGTGCGACAGGTGCCCGCCGGATGAGAGCACCAGCGACAGGTAGTGGTCGCCCGGCTGCATCATCGCCATGAAGGCGGCCAGGTTGGCGTTGGCCCCGGAGTGCGGCTGGACGTTGGCGAACTGGCAGCCGAAAAGTTCCTTGGCGCGTTCGATGGCGAGGTTCTCGACCTGGTCGTAGTTGCCGCAGCCGCCGTAGTACCGGTGGCCGGGATAGCCCTCGGCGTATTTGTTGGTGAGACAACTGCCGGCCGCCTCCATGACGGCCGAGGAAACGTGGTTCTCGCTGGCGATCAGTTCCAGCGTGCTCGCCTGGCGGCGCTGCTCGGCGGCGATCAGTTCTGCGATTCTCGGGTCGGTCTGGGCAAGACTCATTGGCACCTCGTCTTATGGAAAGCGGGGAATTCTAGCGACAGAGCCAAATAAAGAGAATAGGGCGGATGCTGTAGCCGCGATGGGTCATCGCGGCCGGGGAGCCGCGATCGACGATCACAGCTACAAGGTTCATCGCGGCCGGGGAGCCGCGGCCGACGATCGCGGCTGCAAGGGTCATCGCGGCCGGGGAACCGCGGTCGACGATCGCGGCTACAGGAACGTCGAGGCGCTCTTCATAAGCTCGGGAAGCCGCTCGCGCGTGTGGGCGATGACCGATTGACTCAGGCCGGCGGATTCGTAGTCAATCTCGCTCATGGACTGATTGATCGTCGTCAGGTTGAAACCCTGTCTCTGCGCGCAGCACATCACGTCGGCTACGGCCACAAGCGTGACCAGCAGCCGGGACTCCGCCGGCATTGCCGAGGGCCGGTGGTGGTAGGCGGCAATCAATTGGCAGGTCCGGGGAAACTTCCACAGCTCGCAGAGCGCCTGGCCAAGTTGCTGGTGGTCGACGCCCATGATCCCTCGCTCAATGTCACAGAACGACGATGCCGACGTCCGGGCCTCTTCACATGCCTGGCACAGTTGGCCGGGCATGAGTTGCAGCGATACCAGCAGGCCGACATCGTGGACCATGCCGGCAAGGAACGCCTCGTCGATCAGCGGAATCCGCATCCCCCGGGCAAGATCGGACGTGGCCACGGCCACGGCCACGCAATGCGTCCACAGGTCTCGCGCCGTGAATTCCTCGCACAGCCTCACCCCGCGAAAAAGCTGGCCCAGGCCGGCGGCGACGGCAATGTTCTTCACCGCGTTGAGGCCAAGCAGAACGATGGCGCGGTTGATCGAGGCGATCTGCCCCGGCAGACCGTAAAAGGCCGAGTTGACCACCTTCAGAATGCGCGTGACCAGCGCCGGATCATGCGCCACGATCTCGTGCAGGTCGGCCGAGGAACTGTCGGGGTCCTCGACGATGGCGATGATCTTCGAGGTAACCTCGGGCAGCGTGCCGATGCTGTTGATCTTCTTGACAAGTTCCCTGGCGGAAATCTGTGGGTCGATGAGCGTGTCGGACATAGATATATCCTCCGGGAACAAACCGTTTTCAGACGACTCTCCACCTGTTACTATCGTCCGCCCCGCCAAGACACCTTAGTAACGTATCAGCTTTAGCCATGTTGGCCTGCGCCCGGCCAGAGACGCGAGAATATCGGCCATTCGGACCCCGGCCCCACCCTGGCCGTAGACATTGCGGCATCGACTTCGCCGGCATCGCCCCGAACTCCAGATGCGGCCGAGAACCCCTGCGATTCCGGCACTGTCGTACGGGCAATGGACTACATTCCGACTGCATTCCCGGCCCAGTTGCCGCGGACCGACATCCACCACCGGTGTGCCGAAACTGGCGGCCTCGATGATCCCGGAGGAACTGTTGCCGACGAGCACGGCCGCATCGCGCATGAGTCCGAGAAAAACACCGCGTGGCAGGCTCTTCTCGATCACCAGATCCGCATCGCGACGGTGCTGTTCCCATGCGGCCATGATCCCCCGGGCGCCGGGATCGTTGTTCGGATAGACGACAACGATCCGCTCGAAACCCGTCCCGCGGCAGGCGGACAAAACCAGTTCCGCCCGGCGGCGCTCCACCTCATCGTCCGGTAACGCGGGATGCAGCAGCAGCAACGCATAGCGGCCGGGCTTCAAGCCCGGATAACGCCGCGCAACCTCCGCGGTGGCGGCCGCCTGCTCGACGATCCCGTCATTGCCGGGCGAACCCACGTTAAACACCCAGGCTCGATCTTCACCAAGGCGCAGGATGCGCCGCGCGCTCGCGGCGGTCGCGGCCAGGTGAACGTGCGAGAGTTTGGTGATGGCATGACGCAGCGAGTCATCGACCTGCCCGGCGGCTCGATCTCCGCCATGAACGTGGGCAACGAGACGATGGGAAAGATGAGCCGCCACGGCACCCGCAAACGGCTCGACACGATCCCCGGCAACCAGCACAACGTCCGGCTTGAGTTTCGCATACGCCGCCGCCAGACCCGCAATCGCCAGCCCGGCGGCTTTGGCAACATCGCCCGTGCGCGACCAGGGCACGGTGGCATCGACAACAAATCCCTCGTTCCCGATGTCCTGGAACGTATATCCGTGCCGCCGATCGAGATGCATGCCCGTGGCCACGATCCGCAACCGCAAACCGCGCCGGCGCTGGATCGCCTGAAGAACCGGCTTCATCAGGCCGAACTCCGCGCGCGTGCCGGTGACGAAACAGACCGTGAGTGATCGTGGCCGGGAGGGCATAGGGCCATTATCGGCAAAACCGGGCATCACAGAACCCCCGAAAGCGGGCAGACCGGAAGACCGCACCGCAAATCCGGCTGTGACGATCTACTGCCTCGGATCGTAATGGTTCGGATCGCGGCTGTAATTGCGGGTGACGTAATCCGCGTGCCCGTCCGCCAGCACCACATTACCCCGGGCGTTTCCGTCCTGGCGATCCTGGTTTCCATCATGCACGGAGGAAATGAAGTTCTCCAAATCGGTGCCGACGAGTTGTGGATGCCAGTTGCCGTTGTCGAAACACCTCGGATCCTCGGCCACCAGCAGGGCAATGATGCCGATGACCACCAGCAACTCAACCAGCGTGAATGCGGCGGGCGGGCGGTGCTCTGTGTTTCCGTAATCACTCATGCCGGATACCTCCGAACCGACGTGTCAGGCTCGCCATAGTGTAGCCCACGTCCGCCGGGGAAGACATTGTTTTCCGGCCGGATAGAATCGCCGCCATGGGCCTGGTGAACGACCGCTGTATCTGCCTGCGCAAGTTCGAGTACAGCGAGACCTCGCAAATCCTCACGCTCTTCGCCCGGCAGCACGGCCTCATCCGTGTCATCGCCAAGGGCGCGCACCGCGTCAACAAGAACGGCTCCAGCAAGTTCGGCGGCGGCATCGACCTGCTCGACGTCGGCGATGCCACGTTCACCGACCGTCTGGACAAGGACCTGGCGACGCTCACCGAGTGGAAACTGCACGATGGCCACCGGCCGCTCCGCTCGACCCTCCGCGGCTTGTACCTCGGCTTCTACGCGGCGGAACTCGCCAGCCTGCTCTTCGAGCAGCGCGACCCGCACCCGGCCGTATTCGACCACCTGGAGCAACTCGCGACCAACCTGGCCACGCCCCGGATCGAACAGGCGTTCCTGGCATTCGAACTGAACCTGCTCGGCGAAGCCGGCTATCTGCCGGAGCTGTCTCGGTGTGTCTCCTGCGGCTCGGCCATGCCGGCACGACCCGGGCCGATGTCCTTCTCGGCCGACCACGGCGGCGTGCTCTGCGGCAATTGCGAATCGGCCTTCCCGGCGCGCGCCACCATCGACGGCCGGCTGCTCGGCGTCATCCAGATCGTGCTCAACCTGCAAAACGCGGGTGCTCCCCTCAATCGCCTGCCCGTGCTGACCCGGCACCAGACAGACCCGATCAACCGCCTTCTGGCCGGTCACATGCAGCACATTCTCGGGCGGCCGCTGCGAATGCGCGGATACGTGGCGTGAGCCCGTCCCGCGCTGTCATTCCTTCGCCCGCTGCACTTTGATCACATCGACCGGACACTCCTTGGCCGCTTGCACGATCTTCTCGGCCTCTGACTCGTAGAACTTCTCGGCGCTCTGGCGGACCACGGCGGATTCATCCCTGACGCAGAACACCTGCGGGCAGGTGTCTTCGCACAGGCCGCAGATGATGCAGCCTTCAATCACGCCCACGTGGGTCACTGGATTCGATATTGAGGTCGTATCAGACATATTGCGGGCATTATAGCCGGAGCGGCACGGCAATTCCCAGGCAGGGCCGGCACCCCCATCGGCCTCGGTAGGACAGACATTCTTGTCTGTCATCCCGGACACCTTCTCGTCCGTCATCGGTAGGACAGACATTCTTGTCTGTCATCCCAGACACCTTCTCGGCTGTCATCCCGGCTACCTTCTTCTCGGTCATCGCACAGCAGTTCTCGTCCGTCATCCCGGCGACATCCTTGTCTTTCAATCTCTGGCCGCCAAGCGGGCGACCATTTTCCCGGCAAGGGCTGCAAACGCCGGAATCATCCTGGGAACGCCGAGCACCAGCTCGGCTCTTTCCGTGCAGATCACCGAGAGCCCGGATCTTTGATCACACCCCCACGCGGCTCGCGGCAGGAATATCCTTGCTTTTCTCCCATTCTATGTGTACACATTCTATGTGTAACAGCGAGGAATATGAATATCACGCTTTCGGCCGACGCAAGACTCATCGAGAAAGTCCGCAAGGCGGCGCAGGCCCGCGGCACGACGCTCAACGAGTTGATCCGCGACTACATGCGGCAGATCGCCCAGGAGAAGACACCGGAGACGCTGGCAGATGAGTTCGTGGCGTTCATGCGGGAGAACTCGGCGAGGCCCCGGCAGGGCTTCCGCTTTGACCGCAACGAAATCCACGAACGATCGGGGCGGCCATGATCAGGACGTTTTTCGACACAAACATCCTGATCTACTCCATCAATCGGAGCGAGCCGAAGAAGCAGACCATCGCGCTCGA
>JBEKVL010000482.1:0-7062 GCA_049514055.1 Tepidisphaeraceae bacterium
ACTGGAACTGAAGTTCTGACCTCGCGCGGCACGCCTCATGCGATTCAAGATCACCATCATCCTCATCCCGTCGCTTCTCTGCGGCCTCCAACTCCCCGCCGCCGCGCAGCCCATGCCCCTCAAGAACGTCAAGACCTACATGTTCCAGTTCCAGGGACTCGACGCCCGCGGAGCCATCGAGAAACTCGCCCGCAGTGACTACGACCTGCTCATCATCGACGACGTCCATCAGGCCAAAGGCGGCCAGCGCGTCGATATGCCCGGACTCGTCGCCACCCTTCGCGCCGGTAAACCCGCGCGTATCGTCCTCGCCTATTTCGACCTCGGCGCCGCCGAGACCGACCGCACATACTGGTCCGCCGACTGGAAAGCCCCCCGTCCCGGCCAGCTCGGCCACCCGGATTTCCTCATGGGCATCAACCCGCCCGGCTGGGAAGACACCTTCCTCACCCTCTTCTGGGACAAACGCTGGCAGGATCTGATGGTCGATGCCGACGACAGCAGCCTCGCCCGCTCCCTCGCTGCCGGCTTCGATGGCGTCCTCGTCGACTGGGTTGAAACCGCCGATCACCCGGCCATCTCCGCCATCGCCGCCAAACAGTCCAGCGACGCCCGCCAGTCCATGGCGGACCTGCTCGCCAAAGTCCGCGCCGCTGTCCGCAAGGTCCGTCCTGCCGGCCTGGTCCTGACCCTCAATGGCGCGGCCCTTGCACTGGACAATCCCAAAGCCCGCGAGGCCATCGACGGCATCATCTGCGAGGGCATCTGGTTCACCGGCAAAGGCGACGTCTCCTGGAACAGCGCCGACGGCGGCGACGTCCCCAACACCAGCACCGGGAACCGTGCCACCGACGCCCGCCTCAAGCAGGCTCGAGCGTTGCATGACGCCGGCAAGGCGGTATTCACGCTCGACTACACACTCAAGTCCGACCGCGCTCAGCACATCTACGCCAACTCCCGGGACGCCGGCCTGATCCCTCTGGTCACGCGTAGTTCCCTCGGCGGCTTCACCACGACTCCGCCTCCGCCTCCGCAGTAACGCCCACGTTCTGTCGTACCACGAAATACACAACCCCAATGAAATCAGCAACTTATGTCTGACGCCCCTCCGTCACCAGCCCCCACAGGCACCTTCTTTTCCTCCATTCCAGCTCTTGGTATGCCCCAAATCCGGATCAAACGTCACGAGCATCGCCAATTCGCTCCATTGCGGCATCCCTGATCTCTCAACCCCCGGTGTGACCGGATTTTCCATAACATACAATGGATTTGGACGTTATATACTGGTAGAGTCAGTAGCTTAGGAGAATTCATCATGAGAAAGCAGCTCTGGGGCACGGTGTTGGCCATGTGCGTCGGGTTCTCTGGCGTTGTCGCCTCGGCCGAGGAGTTCCAGAATCCCAAGGCCGCCATCCCGCCCAAAGGTGCGCCACAACGGCACAATGCCGGCGAAGGTGTCCCCCCGTTGCCGCTGCCGGCGACCCCGCTGCGCCGCTCCGAGAAGAAACGCGAACCCTCGCCGCCGGCCTTGGTCGGCAATATGACCTTCTCCGATATTTCGGCCAAAAAAGCCGGACTCAACTGGGAAACGACCATCATCGACTTGGAGAAATGGGTCCATTTCACCAACGATCAGCTTTCGCAGCGCTACCGCTTCGTCAACACCGACTTCGGCAAGTTCACTTACGATCCCACCGAACTGCCCATCATCTATTTCACCGGCTGGAAACCGCTGCCCCAGTTCGACGAGGGCACCATCCAGCACATGCGCAAGTACCTGATGGACGGCGGCACCTGGGTCGTCCACAGTAACTGCGGCCGGCCGGAGTTCAACAACTCCTTCCGCCGGGAAATCGCCCGGATGTTCCCCGACCGCGAGATGGCGGCCATCCCCACGGATCACCCGATCTACTCGGCCTTTTACAAGATCCACGAGATGAGTGTTCGCAAGGGCAAGGAACCATGGCAGAAGGTGCCCCCCTACCTCGAAGTGATCAACGTCGGCACGAGGGCAGCCGTCATCTTCTCGCCCATCGATCTCTCCTGTGGCTGGGACGCCAACGCCAACCCGATCGAGGGGGGCATTCTCTACGGCCAGGACGACGCCCTGAAGCTCGGCTCGAACATCATGACCTATTGCCTGGCCGAATATCAGTACGGCCGGTTCTTCGCCAACCAGAAGATCTATCACCAGGCATCGGATGCGACGCGCGACCAGCTCGTTCTCGGGCAGATCATGCACAACGGCGACTGGGATCCGACGCCCCACGGCCTGCCGAACCTGCTGAAGAACATCGACCAGAGCACGACCCTGCATGTCCAGTTCAAGCGGGTCGCGGTCGATCCGGAAAAAGGCGACATCTTCAGTTTCCCGGTGCTGTACATGGTGGGGCAGCGCAAGTTCCAGTTCAACGACGCCACCCGCAAGCGTCTGCGTGAATACCTGGACAACGGCGGCGTGATGGTTGTGGATTGCGCGGTCGGCTCGAGCGAGTTCGATCAGGCGTTCCGCGACGAGATCAAGCAGATTTACAAGGATCGCCAACTCAAGCCACTGGCGGCCAATCATCCGCTGTTCAACTTCATCAACGACACGCGGAGCGTCCAGCTTGCCCCACTGGCCAAAACGCTGTTCGGCAACATCGCCCAGCCACGGCTCGAAGTGATCGAGGTCGATGGAATGCTGCCGGTCATCTACTCCCGACTGAGCATGAGCGCCGGCTGGGAGCAGCTCCCCCGGGCGTACAACGTCGGCTATGCGGATGATGACGCCGTCAAGCTGGGCGTGAATGTGCTCATGTACGTGACATCGCACTGACGCTTGACGACTGCTGCGATTGCTATCATTACCCAAGATGCTGAAGATCCTGCTCGCCAACCCCCGTGGATTCTGCGCCGGCGTGAACATGGCCATCGAGTGCGTGGACCGGGTTCTCGAACTCCGAGGGCCGCCGGTGTACGTCTTCCACGAAATCGTACATAACAAACATGTCGTCGAGGACTTCCAGCGTCGGGGCGTGGTTTTCGTCGACGATGTGGCCGCGGTTCCCGAGGGCGGGGTGGTGGTCTACAGCGCCCACGGGATCGCCCCGGAAATCCGGCGGCAGTCCAAGGCGCGGCGACTCCTCGAGATCGACGCCACCTGCCCACTGGTCACCAAGGTCCACTTCGAAGTCATCCGCTTCGGAAAAGAGGGATACACCGTTATCTTCGTCGGCCACCGGAATCACGACGAGGCCGTCGGCACCGTTGGTGAAGCGCCGGGTTCGATCATCGTCGTCGAAAAACCCGACGACGTAGCGGGACTCCGGGTCAGCAACCAGGAGAAGATTGCCTATGTGACGCAAACGACACTGAGCGTATCTGACTGCGCGCTCACGGTGGCCGCACTCAAGGCCCGCTGGCCGCACATCAAGGGCCCGGCCAGGAACGACATCTGCTATGCCACGACCAACCGGCAGGCGGCGGTCTCAACCTGGTCGCCGGAAGTGGACGTGGTACTGGTCGTGGGCAGTCGCAACAGTTCAAATTCGCGGCGGCTGGTGGAAACGGCGACTGCGGCCGGAAAACCGGCCTACCTCATCGATGACGAGCACGAACTGCACCCGGCGTGGTTCGCCGGCATCGGGTCGGTCCTGGTGACGGCCGGGGCGTCAGCGCCGGAGTACCTGGTGGACAACCTGATCCGGCGTTTGCGCGACCAGTTCGGCGGTGAGGTTCACCAGCGAGAACTGGTTGAAGAAGACGTGTCGTTCGAACTGCCGCGATCACTGCGAAGTCTGGCGGTGATCGGCCATGGGGACGGCCGATAATCCGCTTGTTTCGCGCGGCCTCCCCCATTACAGTGACCCGCCATTCGAGCCGAAAATATTCTTGTCGGGTTCTGTTCTGGCCTTGTGACGGTCACTGGACGGTGAAGCGATGGCGAAACAGCTTATTCAGGGTGTCGTTATCAAGCGGCTGATCGTGAACTGCGATGAACGCGGCCGGCTGATGGAGATGATTCGCGCCGACGACAAGGATCTGGGGAACATCAAGTTCGGCCAGGTCTATATGACGACCGCCTACCCTGGCGTCGTGAAGGCGTGGCACTACCACCGGAAACAGACCGACCATTTCGTCTGTGTACGCGGCATGATGAAGGTCGTGCTCTACGACCCCCGGCCGGACTCACCAACCAAGGGGCTCGTCAACGAGTTCATCATCGGCGAGCATTCGCCGTTTCTGATCGAGATCCCCAACCTCGTCTACCACGGCTTCAAGTGCATCAGCGAAACCGAGGCCATGGTCATCAACTACACGACCGAGTGCTACAACTACGCCGAGCCGGACGAATACCGGCTCGATCCGCACACCGCGGACATCCCCTACAACTGGGCACGCAAAGACGGATGAACGCGCCGCCAGACGCGGCCTGAAAAAGGAAACCCCCATGAAAGGCGTAATTCTCGCGGGCGGAACCGGCAGCCGGCTGTTCCCGATCACCAAGGTGACCAACAAGCATCTGCTGCCGATCTACAACAAGCCGATGATCTACTATCCCATCGAGTGCATGGTCAAGGCCGGCATCGATGACGTGTTGCTTGTGACCGGCGGCAACAACGCCGGCGACTTCATCCGCTTGCTTGGAAACGGCCGGGAGTTCGGTCTGAAGAACCTGAGCTACACTTACCAGGACGGCGCCGGCGGCATCGCCCAGGCGCTGGGTCTGGCCGAACACTTCGCCGATGGCGACTCGATCCTGCTGATTCTCGGCGACAACATTCTGGAATACGCGATCAAGGATGCCGTGCGACGGTTCCGCCACCAGGGACAGGGAGCGAAGATCCTGCTGTCGCCGGTGGAGAACCCCAAGGCATACGGCGTGGCCGAGATGGACGGCGACCGCGTGGTGCGGATCGTGGAGAAGCCGCAGGATCCCAAGAGCAATCTGGCGGTGATCGGCGTCTACTTCTACGACGGCCGGGTTTTTGACATCGTCCGGAAGCTCAAGCCCTCGGCCCGCAACGAACTGGAGATCACCGACGTCAATAACGCCTACATCGAGATGGGCGAGATGACGGCCGACAAGGTGCATGGCTTCTGGGCGGACGGCGGCGAGAACATCGACTTCTACCTCAAGGCGTGCAACACGGTGGCGCAGCTTGGGGCGAATAAGGAAGTGTGACGCGGAGTTGCCAGTTGTTAGTTGCCTGTTGCCAGTAGGCGCCGGCAGAGAGATTACTGGCAACTGGCAACTAACAACTGGCAACTATGAGAACAATTCTCGTCACAGGCTCAGCGGGCTTCATCGGATCGAACTTCGTGCGGATGCTGCGCGGGCGCGACGAGCCGGTGCGGCTGGTGTGCCTCGACAAGCTCACCTACTGCGGAAATCTGGCCAATCTGTCCGATATTCTCGACAACGATCGTGTGATCTTCGTGCGCGGCGACATCTGCGATGCGACCCTCGTGGCCGGCCTGTGGCAGCAATACGGCGTCCGCGAGGTGGTCCATTTCGCGGCCGAGAGCCATGTCGAATGACAAGTCGGCGATGTTCACCGAAGAGACGCCGTTGGCACCAAACAGCCCGTACTCCGCCTCCAAGACCGCGGCCGACTGCCTGGTGCGGGCCTACTTCCACACCTTCGGCCTGCCGGTGCTCACCACCCGTTGCTCCAACAACTACGGCCCCTATCACTTCCCTGAAAAGATGATTCCGCTGTTCGTGACCAACCTCATGGAAGGCAAGAAGGTTCCGCTCTACGGTGACGGGATGAACATCCGCGACTGGCTCTTCGTCGAGGACCACTGTGACGCCATCTGGACGGTCCTTAACAAGGGCAAGCCCGGCGAGGTCTACAACATCGGCGGCAACAACGAGATGACCAATCGCGAGGTGACCGAAATCGTGCTGCGTGAAATGGGCAGGCCCTGGGATCTGTGGGTACAGTACGTCAAGGACCGCCCCGGCCACGACCGCCGCTACGCCATCGACGCCTCCAAGGTCCGCCGGGAACTGGGCTGGGAACCGAAGTACCGTTTCGAGACCGCCATCCGCCAGACAATCCAGTGGTACAAGGACCATGAGCCCTGGTGGCGGGCAATCAAGTCAGGGGAATACCTCACGTACTATGAGAAGCAATATGTGACGAGATAAGGCGATAATCCCGACTTCCTTGTGCGCGCGATAAGCATCGTCGAGAAACGAACCGGCGTCCATTATAAGCGGCCAGACAGGTTGGAACACGATACGGGATAGTTACTGCGACCCGCAGTTGGCATCTGCGCCACGGAGCGATGCCGGCTCGGCTTTTGCCCTTGCGGTGCAACGTCAACGCCACGCTCGAGCTCCGCATGACGTCCAATGGGAACGCCGCCCCCACTCTGGCTATTCCGCGATTCGCCTGGAAAGCTCCACCTGCATTTCACGCAAGGTACGCTCGATCAGCGTCACGATCTCGGCGGGCTTGAGGCCGTCCACACGCAGAGGTTCCCCATACATCACCTCGACCTTCTGAAAACGGGGGAACTTCGCGCCTTTCGGAAGGACTTTCCACGAGCCATCGACGACGGCGGGAATCACCGGGACGCCGGCGCGGCGCGCAATCAGGCCGATGCCGGCTTCGAGCGGTTTGATGCTGCCGTCGATCGATCGCGTTCCTTCGGGAAACACCAGCAGGGCGGCGCCCGCCTTCACTCGACGAATGGCCTCCTTCATCGCGCCAACGTCGGCCTCGCCGCGGCGAACGGGGAATGCGTGCAGGGCACGGATGAACGCGCTGAAGTAACGGTTCTCAAACAGCTCTGCCTTGGCAAAGAAACTCACCTGCCGCCTCAGGTGGGCCGCGTAGATCATGGGATCGAGGTGGCTCTGGTGGGTGCAGACCAGTAGCACCCCTCCCTCTCGCGGAACATTCCGAATGCCGCGGCACCTGAGTTTCAGCAGCAGGGTCACGATCAATACGGCGGCTATCCTCATCACGCTGTAGAACAACGAATCCCGCGCCGCATCCACGGGAGTAAGTGGGCTGTCTTTGTCGGCCGCCTCGCTCACGACTTCTTCTCCATGAGTGCCTTGGC
>JBEKVL010000483.1:0-5516 GCA_049514055.1 Tepidisphaeraceae bacterium
GTTCCACCAGGGTTCACGCTGTTTCCACACACGCCGATTGTGTTGGAACCTGGCATATACCTCGCCGACAAGACGGTACCCAAGACTGGCGATCAAGATTTCGGCGACACGAGTTGCGAGATGGCGTGGCTGGAATTGGCAAGGCGCCTTACGCATCCTCATGGTCCGCTGTACGCGTTGGGTGCGACAGCAGACCCCACATGGTGCAAGCCTCGCGTATATGCACTTGCAACAAGGGGCGATGCTAAACTGGAGCCCAATGAATGGGAGGCAATACAGCGTGCCTCCGCTTCGTGGAGATGCCTGTTTCACGTTGAAAGCGATGATAGTGACACGCCGGGATGGAAATGGGGCGACTGTGGCGCAATGACCTACTGGCTCTCAGACACAGCATGGCAGCGCCGGGAGTTCAGTCAGGCTTGGGCATACATGGATACGACTTGAGGATTGTGAAACGGAAAAGGTTCCAGGGATCGTTGGAAACGGAAAAGGTTCCACGTGAAAGCGCGTCGGCCGCCATCAGAAGAACCGTATGCGTTAATGTACGCACGTACCGGTTCGCAGGAGCCCCGGCCGAGCAATCGGCCAGGGTCACCCAAACGCTGCCAGTGGATCGAGCGAATAAGACGGCGTCTTGCTCAATTGACTACTCAATAACATGATAAGAGACGACTAAAGGCACATGCCAAGAGTCGCCAATTCCGTGGCTAACTCCCGATCTAGCCACGACTTGAATTTCTATTGTTGCGCGCAGGTGTTGCGCGCGCCAAAGAATTCCCATTTCTACAAATCACACCCCCACAGCGTGTACCCACGTTTTGCGCTGCGCGCTGTTGCGCGCCAAACGCGTATCTCGCGCAACACCACCGTTAATAGGGAGGCCCGACTTCCCCGGCCTGCGCAATCGGCCGTGCTCTTTCTCAACTGCATACGCCCGCGGCAACGACCCTTCGTGTGTCTCGGTGCAACTTCGCGGGCCATCCTCTCCACATTCCCCCTGCATCGCTCCTGGCTGCTCTTCTCCTCCGCACTATCAACGATCAACCAACAACGATCAACTGCTCCGCAACCCGACCGGACTGACCCGGAGCCAACCCGGGACCCAACGGGATCCAATCGGGACACCTTCTGGACCCGGAAAAGACACCAATTTCCACCGGTTGCTAACGCCCCTCGCCACTCATAACCGCTTTGCAGCCAGCCCCTTAGGTCTCGAGCCCTCGAAACCGCAAACTCCCGGAAGTTTTTTTTGCACGCCTACCGCAACCCTCCGCCCTTCCTTTGGTCCTTCGCAGTTGGCTCCGCCGCTCCATCCTGCATCCGCGCCCTTGTGGCCTGGGTTTGCCCCTCGGCATGCCTGGTCTGACGGATTGTGACACATTGAACCCGCATCCCCAAACCACTACGCTGTGCCTTTCTGTCCGCGGCCGTCGCGGGCTCATCTGTGGGACACCGAAGGAGAACCCGTGGCCAAGGCTCGCATCCAGTTCCTCTGTTCATCCTGCGGCTCGGTGCATCCGAAGTGGTTCGGCAAGTGCCCCGATTGCGGCACCTGGGACTCGCTCCAGGAATACAAGGAACCTGCGCCCGATAGCCGGGCCGACGCCGCCATGGCCGGGTCGGGCGTGCCGCAGATGGCCAGCGAGGCCATGCCCATCGGCGAGATTTCCGAAGCCGATGCCCCGCGCATCCGCACGGGCATCAACGAGTTCGACCGCATCCTCGGCGGCGGCATCGTGCCCGGTTCGGCCGTGATGATTGGCGGCGAACCGGGCATCGGGAAATCGACGCTCCTCTTGCAGGTGGCCAATGCGCTCGCATCAGGCACGAAGGCAGACCCGTCGACAACTCCGGGCAGGCTCCGCCACGAAGGCACGAAGGGCGAAACACTCCCCCCGAAAGTCCTCTATGTCACCAGCGAGGAATCCGCCCGGCAGACGGCCATGCGGGCGTCGCGGCTTGGGGCGAAATCGCAGAGTCTGCTCGTATTGGCCGAGACCAATGTCGAACGGATCACGGCGCAGATCCACAAGCACAAGCCGGACGTGGTCGTCGTCGATTCGATCCAGATGATCTACAAGCCGCAGTTGCCCGCCGCCCCCGGCTCCGTCACCCAGCTCCGCGATTGCTGCATGGAACTGGTGTATCTGGCCAAGGCCACCGGGATCGCCGTCTTCTTCGTCGGCCACGTGACCAAGGAAGGCACGCTCGCCGGCCCGAAACTCCTGGAACACATCGTTGACACAGTTGTCTACTTCGAGGGCGACCGCTTCCACACGCACCGCGTGGTGCGCTGCATCAAGAATCGCTTCGGCTCCACGCACGAGGTGGGCCTGTTCGAAATGACCGGCGGCGGGCTGATTGAGGTGTCCGACCCCGGCCGCCTCTTCACCGAGGAACACGGCGAAGCTGGCCCGCCCAGCGGCTGCGTCATCACCGCCGCCATGCAGGGCTCGCGCGTGTTGCTGGTCGAGGTGCAGGCCCTGACCGCCAGCAGCGTCATCGGTGCCGCCAAGCGAAAAGTCTCCGGCGCTTCCTCCGACCGCGTCGCCATGATCATCGCCGTTCTGGAAAAACGCGCCGACATGCGCCTGGCGGCCGACGACGTGTTCGTCAACATCGCCGGCGGCGTCAAGGTTGCCGAACCCGCCATCGACCTCGCCATCGCGCTCGCCATCGCCTCCGCTCACTCCGGCCGGCCACTCTCGGCCGGTACCATCGCCATCGGCGAACTTGGGCTGGGCGGCGAAGTCCGCAGTGTCCCCCAACTCGAAAACCGTCTCCGCGAGGCCTCTCGCCTCGGCTGCTCGCAGGCCATCTCGCCTCGCCTCGGCACCGCGATCCCCAAACTCGGGGGCGTGGCCGTCCACGAGGTCCGCTCCCTGGCCCAAGCCCTCAGTGCGGCGCGGTAGTCGCATCGCCGGCCAGTGACCCGTCGCCGCATTATGGCTGCCCGCTCGATGGTACCAGCATTGCATGTGGCAGCGGCAGAACCGTCGGCAGCAGGAGGATGAGGGTCGCCGAGCAATACGCGTACCGCGTCATTTTGATCTGCAAGAACGAGCAACATGCCATGCTTGAGAAGGATGCCGAAGTTCTCTTCCATCAGCAGTTCCGCGCGATCCTGAAACACCTTGCCGTCGACCTTGATGCCGGCCATCACCGCGGACTTGTGTCCCGTAGGCCCGGCCGCATTGGCACCCTCCACCTGTTCCTGGCGAAACTGTTCCACGATGGCTTTGCCTTCCGTATGCAGCAGCAACAGCCAGGCGCGCAAATCGGCAACGGCCTGCTGCACCAGTTCCGGTTGTTTGCTCTGAATCTGGACTTCCAGTTGCTTTCGATGCGCATCCAGCTTGACTTTGTCAACCCCTGGAGGAAGAGATGGGTCTGCGTGCGCAGAAACCACGAGGCACATTCCCCAGATCAAACGCAGTACGCCATCGTACAGTAGCTGCGGCGCCACGGCATACCTCGAAGAGAGACATACGACACCTGATCAACGTATGTACTTCTAGGATACCGAACCCACGGCATGTATGCAAGAGAAATCTTCAGAAATCTTCAACAATCTTCTGAGTGGTTTGGGATTCTTCAAGAACTCCATTCTCCCCTTCGACTATTCCTCCGTCTCCCGCAGCTTCCTCTGGAACAACTCCTCCCGCCGTTTGGACGCACGGTCCAGCCATCCGGCCAGCGCGTTGGCGTCCTTCTGCTGGAGCATTGCCTCGAGGTGTACGATCTGTTGCCGAAACCGGTGCAACGCCGACCGGAGGTTATCGGCGTTGTCCAGGAGAATATCCCGCCAGAGCGCGCCGTCGCCCCCGGCGATCCGCGTGGTATCGAGGAATCCCTTCCCGCACAAACTCAGCCCCTGGTCTTCCTGCATGGCGACCAGGGCCGCGGCCACGGCGTGGGGCAGGTGGCTGACCTCGGCCAGCAGGCGGTCGTGCTCATCGGGCGCCAGGTTCGTCAGGCGCATGCCCAGGGAAGTCCAGAACCGCCCCACGGACTCCAGAGACCCGGCGTGAGTCTTGGCCGTCGGCGTCAGGATACACAGCGCCTTCTGAAACAGGTCCGTCCGGGCGAACTCGACGCCCCGTTTCTCGCTGCCGGCCATCGGGTGGCTGCCGACGAAATGGACAGAGTGGGGCAGTTTCTCCTCAGCCTGTCCGACCACTGACCGCTTGGTGCTTCCGACGTCGGTCACCACGGTCCCTTTGGACAGATGGGGCGCGATCTGGTCGAGGATCTGTGCGAACAAACCGACCGGCGTGCAGAGGATGACCAGATCGGCCGACCCGACCGCAGCAGGGAGATCGTCGGTCGCCTGGTCGATCGCCCCGACTTCCAAGGCTCGTTCCAAAGTCGATCGTCGATGACCGTAACCGGTGATTTTGCAACGGCTTGCGTACGCTTTAGCCGCCAGGCCGATGGAGCCGCCGAGCAGGCCAACACCGACTATGCTGATGTGAGTGAAGGGCATCGTCCGATAAAGTACAGGGTTGCGAGCCATTGGCAAGAGCCCATGTTCTGGCAGGCGCTCCGACTTGAAGTGACCGGCCGTTGGGAGTAGGCTTGCCAGTTAACATCCGGTTCAGTTGGGGGAGAACTCAGCAACAAGGCGGTCGGTGCGATGGCCCGGCTGAATGGATAGATATGCCTGAAACCCTTGCAACACTTGAGCTACCGACCGTATCGAGGAGTGCGCCTATGCTTCGACATGTGTTGGAGTTCGAGAAGCCACTCGCCCGGCTTGAGTTGCAGATCAGCGACCTGGAAGCCCTCCAGGGCCAGAAACAACTCGACTATTCCAAGGAGATTCGCCAACTTCGCAACAATTACACGGCGATGCTCCGCAAGACCTACGACAACCTGAGCGCCTGGGAAACGGTCCAGGTCGCCCGGCACCCGCAGCGGCCGATGTTCCGGGCTTATGTCGAGATGATCTGTCGCGAATTCCGCGAACTGCACGGCGACCGGGCCTACGGCGACGACCGCGCAGTCCATTGCGGCTTGGCCCGGATTGGCGTCCACAAGGTCGTCCTCATCGGCCAGCAGAAAGGCCGCGATACCAACGAGAGAATTGCCTGCAACTGGGGCTCGGCCCATCCCGAAGGCTACCGCAAGGCCTTGCGCTGTATGAAGTTGGCCGAGAAATTCGGCCTGCCGGTGGTGACCATTGTGGACACGCCGGGGGCATATCCCGGAATCGGTGCCGAGGAGCGCGGGCAGGCCCAGTCGATTGCTGTCAACATGATGGAGATGTCCCGTCTGCGAACCCCTATCGTCACAGTAATCATCGGCGAAGGCGGCTCCGGTGGCGCGCTCGGTATCGCGGTGGGTGACAAGGTGGCCATGATGGAGTTCGCCTGGTACTCGGTCATCTCGCCCGAGGCATGCTCGGCCATCCTGTTCAAGGGCAACGAAGGCGCTGCCCAACTCGCTGACTCGCTCCGGCTGACCAGCCGCCACCTGCACCGGCTCGGCATCATCGACACCATCGTCCAGGAGCC
>JBEKVL010000484.1:0-5515 GCA_049514055.1 Tepidisphaeraceae bacterium
GTCATGGTATAGGTCCCTTTTTTTCCTTGAGCATCCCCGGAGAAGCTCTGATAGACCATGACCCCACATCGACGCGAGCCGGAAAGCTCGCAATCCGTCAGGGTGACGGAATTGCTCCCCTCAATCACCACGGCTTCAGCCCCCGTCGCCGTGTATCTGGTGCCAGATGAGGTAATCTTGCCGGTCGAGTAGATTCCCGGCGAGCCGCGCCCGGCGGTCTTGACGACGCCTCCCGACACGCTGATCGTCCCTCCACCGCGATCGGTCGCGATTGCACCCGCGCGCTCGTGTGCCGTCGTGATATCGACGTCTTGAAGGGTCAGTTTCCCGCCCTGGGTTGCCATCACCCCGTGGGCACCGCCTCCCGTCGCCTTGATGGTGAGCTTGGTGAGGGTGATTTCAGCGCCCTCGCCGACGGCAAAGACACCATTGGCGCTGTCGCCGGTCGTTGTCACCAAGCCTCCCGTGATGCTGATCTTGCTTCCTTTGCCGGCCAGAACCGCCGCATTGAGGCCGTAGAAGCTGCTCTGATCATGGGAGGAGGAGTTGCCGGTCGTGGTGATGGTGGGATCGGTCAGGGTCAGAACGCCGCCGTTCTTCACGTAGATGGCTGAGACGTCCTGCTTGTCGGATGTGTAGGCATATTTTTCGGCCTTAGCCGTGGTGCCGTCCAAAGTATACGCGCCACTCACGGCGATGGAGGGGCCGCGGGATCCACCTCCCGGGCCACCTCCACCAGGGCCTTGGCTTGATCCGCGACCGCTTCCCGGGGGCGCGCCAGGCGGCGCAGGCTGTTGCCCCGAAACTGCCGCCGCTACCATCAACAGAACTAGAGTTACCGTCACGGCTCGCCCGAACCGAAGGATGGGCGGCCGGGAGTCCACGTCCGCAGATTTGCCATTCCGATGCATGCGCACACCTCCGCTATTCGTGGCTATATGAGCGTTCTCTCGTTGCCCCTGCATCGAACCCATTGCTCTGACGTGTGGGGCTTATTCTTGTCGCTGTCCGACACGTCTCCGATGCTTATTGGCTTTTAGTGTAGTGTCCCAAGTAACCGTTTAGCCTTCCCGCAAGATTTTCCAGAATGGTTTTCCCGACCCCATGCAATCTCCCGGGCCGGCATCATTCAGCTTCAGATCTATGACTGGCCCGGCAACGTCCGGGAGTTGCAGAACGTAATCGAACGCGCCGTCATCCTGGCGCGGGGCGGCGTGCTGGAGTTCGACTTGCCGACCCGCGACGTTCCGCTCGCCGCACAGAGCCAGACGCGGCATGCCGCCGGCCAGGAGATGGAATTCCTCACAGATGCCGAGATTCGGCAACGCGAGCGTGAGAACGTCCTGGCGGTCTTTGAAAAGTCCCAGTGGAAGGTCAGCGGGGCCAACGGCGCGGCAGAGCTCCTCGGCATAAAGACAACCACCTTGTTGTCACGCATGAAAGCCATGGGGCTGAAGCGGCCAACGACTCGATAGACCAGTCTGCTTCTTAATGCCCACCCCGTTCATCAATCGTGTCGAAGTACGGCGGAGTCTTGCTCCACACCGTGCCTGACTTGACCTTCTCGTAGCCAAAATCAAAAACCGCGCGCATGTACTTCGGGTCGAAGAAGCCGGATTTGGCCTGGAAGTCCGGGGTAATCGAAGCGAGGTTGAAATCCATGCCTTCCTTTTGCGCCTGCAGGTAGAGACGGGACACATCGCCGATGCCCTGGCTCTTGATGAGCGAGGAGAGGGCGCGCTTGGCTATCGGCTCAAACAAGGGGTTCATCTTCTGATACTCGGGGTAGAGCCGGCCATTGCGAATGATGAAAAGGCGAACCGGAGGCTTCGCTTCGACAATTCCGGAACGTTTGGCGATGGTGTTCAGATCGACGCCCAGGCCATAGAGGAATACTTGTGCCACTGTGCCGCCGTCCACATGCATCTCCTCATAGGACTTTCCGCCGGCCTCGACGGTTATGTACTGCGGTTCAAACGCTCCCGGGATCGACGCCGAAGCGAGCATCACGGTGCGGAACAGCTCGCAGGCTTTGGGATCCTTGGAGGAGGCGATGGCCCCCATATCCCAAATCACGGGGCGTTGTGTTTCGAGATTGACTGTGGCGATCAGGAGGCGACGCCCCTTGGCGTGCTCGGCCGCGACGGCCTGGATGATCTGGTCCGACATCCAGGTGCTGATGAGATGACGCAAGGGTTGAGTGTTGTAAAGGCCATCCCGGTCCAGCAAGGCCAGCATTCCGCGGGATTCCATGATGTCCTTTTCTCTGACGGACGTGTAGTTCGAGCGGAGGACCGCATCGTATTCCGGCCCTAGAAACGCGAACGGCGCAATCAGAGCGCCAGTGCTGATGCCCGACACGAGACGGAATTGAGGGCGATCACCCCGCGCTGTCCAGCCGCACAACACGCCGGCGCCGAAGGCTCCGTCATCGGCGCCGCCGGATATCGCCAGGACGTCGGCAGTGGCGGGAGCCGTCTGCTCGGGATGGGCGGCCAGATAAGCGTGATACTGGCGCAATGACTCGGCCAACGACTCGATAAACCGCTCGTCCACGCGATCGCCCCAGGTGCGGACATGGGGCATCCCCGGAATCTCGGCCTGATCGACCAGATCGACGGGAACCGAGTTCAGCGACCGGATCGGACCGCAGCCTCCGGCAACGAGAAAGCACGGTGAAATGACGACCACTGCCAGTATGCGAAGTAACGTAGTCATACTCTGTCTCCTCGCTGGACCGGGAACAACTCTCGCGAATGAGGTCGCACGTAAAGATCCAGGTAGAATTCCAGCACATGCGCGCCGCCAGCTCCGCGCTCGCGAGAGAACTCAAAGCCCAGGCCATAAAACAAGCCGGCCACCTGCGACGCGGCGAGCGGGGTATGCACAACGAGCTTGAGCCACCCTTGTTCTCGCGCATGTGCGGCGGCCGTCTCCACCAGGCGCTCGGCCACAATCCGCTCGGCTTGCCAATCCGGCGCGACACACAGCCACAGCAGGTGGGCAATCGGTTCCGGCTGCTCGGCGATGGCCGTGGCGCCAATGACCTGGCCATCCGCTTCGACAACCAACACATGGTGGCGGCTTGCCGGGGTCGCGTCAGCCATGCTCCTCAGGACGGCCGTAGGGTCGCCTTCGGGATCGCCGTGAAGATGGCCGTTGCGGTGGAGCCAGACGACGACCGATTCATCGGGCGGGCGATAGGCCCGTACCCTGATGTCAATGGTCAGTTCCTCGTGCGTGATCTCCATCTCTCGAAGTTCCAAAGTCTGTTTGGTATTCATGATGCGAACCCACTTCTGGCCGTCCTACTCCTGCGAAAGGGCGTGACCGATCTGTTCCGTCACCATTTCCCATCGTTTCAGAGCGGCCCGGATCTGGTCACCGAGCTGGCTTCGCTGCTGGAAGTTCAACTCCGACAGGCGGTCGAGTGGCCGGGCCGCCTCGGACAACTGGCGGTTCACGTCGTGCAACTGCTCGATCAATTCGCTAAGCGGCGTTGTGTTGCTCATGCCATATCACCTTCTCTCACGATGTCACCACTGCCCATGACCGCTGATGGTTATGGGCAAGGTGTGGCAGTTCAAAAGTGGCCAGCGGGCGGTCTGGGAAGGAGGGTGCCCGGGGCTCGACGGGCCGACCGCCCGCTGGCAGTTGTGTTTTGTTATTGTTGCGCGGCTGGTTGCTCGATGACCTCCAGTTGTTCTGGAAACAGCAGCGCCCGGATCGCGCTCGGCTGGCCGTGCAGGTGAAACTCAACCTCGTAGGCCGCTATGGGCGAGAACCAGAGGCTCCGGACAACACCCACCTCACCACGGCATAGCCAGAGTGCCGGCATGTCCGTGAGCAGGCGAACCATGTTCGAGAACGCAATCGTGTTCATGTGACTCTCCTTGATCGACCACAGTCCCTGGGCTATAAGCGATTGGCGCGCCGCGGGCGCAAATTCGCTTAGCTATTGCGGAACAGGCACTTGCGATTTCCATGGGTGCCATTCGCTTGAGCCGTTATTTCGTCTAAACGATTTGTCGTCTCTGGCGAGAGTTGGAGAATCGTTCCGTTCATGGCGCCCCCACCAGGCGTGTTTCGCCTTTATCGTCCGTGGATTGCCATCCTTCGCCCAGCGCTTTGTATAGCGCGATGGCGTCCGTCGTGACGGTGCGATCACTTTGTGCCAGCGCATCTTCCGACGCCGCCAAGGATCGTTCGGCATCCAATACGCTCAGAAAATCGCTGATGCCTTGCCGGTAGAGATCGGTGGCCGTGCGAACCGCCCTGCGATCGGCGGCAACGGCGTCGGCAAGATTGGAGCGGCGGTGCTGTTCGGCGTTGAATGCGTCGAGCGCGTTCTTGGCCTCCGCCAGCGCCCCCAGCACCGTCTTGCGATATTCGGCGAGCGCCCTGGCTGTGCGCGCTTCTTCGGCGTTGACGCGCGCATCGGTGCGGCCGCCGTTGAAGACATCCCACCTCATCTCGGGACCGATGCCATAGTATCGCCGGGAGTGATCGAACAGGTGTTCGGTATCGACATCAAGTTGGCCGATGGCGCCGATGAGGGCAAACTGGGGATAGTAATCCGCTTTGGCCACCCCGACGCGGGCATTGGCCGCCGCGATACGCCGCTCGGCTGCTCGGATATCCGGCCGGCGACGCAGCAATTCCGCCGGCAGCCCGACTGACACGCGCGAAGGAGGTTGCGGGATCGGCGCCTCCTCCGCCAATTCACCAGCCAGCGCGTCGGGCTCTTCGCCCAGCAGGATGCTCAAGCGGCGAATCGCCTGTTTCGCCTGATCCGCCAGGATGGGTATTGTTGCACGCGTATTGGCCACCAAAGCGGTGGCGCGGGAAACGTCGAGATCGCCGGTTACGCCGGCCGCGAGTCGCTGGCGGGTCAGCTCCAGCGTACGTTCCTGGACACTGAGGTTGTGCCGGGCAATTGCCAGCCGTCGCTCAACGGTACGGAGCTCGACGTAATTCCGCGTCACCTCGGCGGCCAAGGATAGTCGCACGCCACGGTATTCCTCCACGCTGGCTCCCATGTCCGCCTGGGCCGACTCGATGGCCCGGCGCGTGCCGCCAAAGACATCCACTTCCCAACTGGCATCAAATCCCGCCTGGTAGAAGTTGTAGTCGCCCGGCTCAACCTCGCCGAGCGGGCCGAAGTGGCGGTTGTCCGTTATGGATCCGCCGGCTTGGACTTTCGGAGCCTCGGCGCCGCGGACGAAGGCCAGACCGGCTCGGGCTTCGCGCACACGGCACGCTGCAATCGCGAGGTCGGGGTTGGAACGTAGGGCACGCTCGACAAGCTGGTCAATCCAATTGTCGCCGAATGTGGACCACCACTGTTCCACGATCGGCTCGCTGACGACCACACTGCTCGCGCGCGTGGTGGGCGCGGCACCGGATTCCCACGAAGTCGCTGTCTGCTCCGAAGGCCGCTTATAATCGGGTCCGACCGTGCATCCTTCCAACAACAGCAGGCCACAACATAGGGCCGTTACGGTGCCGTTTCGAT
>JBEKVL010000485.1:0-10073 GCA_049514055.1 Tepidisphaeraceae bacterium
TTTGGCCCTAGCTGACTCCGAGAATTCGCTTGGAGTTCACGCTTTAGCGTGTCTGTCGGGCCAAAACACGCTAAAGCGTGAACTCCGAACAGGGGTTTCAGGCCAAATGCGATGGCCCTGCCATGGAGCCGGCGAATTCGACGAGCCGCTCGTGTAGCGTCCGTACTGATGTGGTAGACTCTCGCCGGATGCTCCTTGGCCCTTCCATGCCCGAGAGGCCGGGGGCGCGGGCCACTACCCTCCTTGGCCTGTTGCTGGTGATCGCATCCGCGACCGCCTGGATCGCCAGCTAATACGTCAAATCCTGCTGGTTCTGGCAGGTAAGTTCGCACTTCGATGGCATTCGCCACCTGGGAATATACAACGGCGATGTTTTCTTTGGCGGCGAGACGGAGCCTGTTCTGCAAGCTCATCCATCGTTCACCGCAACAGCGCCGCCGGGATGCCCGGCGTTGTTTCCCAGATCGGCGCCGCCAGCGTCGGCTTGGCTTCCCGCGGTTCCTCAACATTCCTGGCGAGATCGATTGGTTCCAGCATGGGCACCGTCTTGGCGGCCCGGCCGGGCTCGGTGTAGTGCTTGGTGCCGGCGACAACCACCGCGCGGCACTCGCACCGGTCGCCATCCTTGAGTCTGTCGGTGACCACGTTGGTTATCCAATAGAAGTCTTCGCCCTTTTTCACGATCATGTTTGTTTCGTCCATGATCTGAACCACAACCGTCGGACTCAGCGTTCCGATGTTTCCCTTTTCCCGCCCCAACGGGCCGGGCCAGCCAATGTACCACGGGTCGTCTTCGATGCTCTTGCCGAGGTCTCGGGCCGCATCCTGTTTCTTCTTCCGTTCGGCCGGGTCGGCATCCTGGATGGTCGACAGCGTGTATTGGATGATCGCCAGGTCTCGTTTCTTGTACGCCGGCAGATTGTGTACCCATACTCTGGCCGCCGGTGGGGCGTCCTGCTTTGCCGTCCATTCCGTTTTGCCGGCATCGGCCCCCGGAGTCCTGTCCCGTTCCGCCGTCGCCTTGCGGTTGAGCTCCTCCATGCGCTGCCGTGTCTGTTCTTCCGTGAGTTGTGCGGTGGCCGATGCCGCTGATAGACCAACGCAGACCACGCCGGCGAGCAACAGGTGTTTAACGATGATCCAGGATCCCATATAAGAGTCTCCCATTCCGTGACGCATACCAACGGTCCCTGAGCGTGTCGTGTTCATTGAAACCATCCATCTCAATTGTTGCAGTGTACTGGCAACCAATCGTGATTGGCAACGATAATTCGTTGGAGGTGAAACGCCTGGCGGGCGAGTGAAACGACGTCGGGATGCGAATCCCCGCCTCGCGGCGTCGTCGCGTGGCGCCTCTTCCCCGCGTCGGGAGGGCTCCCCGGTGGCCCTCAGGTGTTGCGCGCCACGAATACCCACTGCATCGCGAACAGCCGCGGGAGGAGGGACAGCATCATGTGTTGCGAGCGCATCAGGGCGTTAAACCACCATTTGCCTTCGCCGCGTTTGAAGAGTTCATCGAGCGGGATGCCCGTGCAGTGGACCTGCTCGATCTTCAGGCCGGCGGATTCGAGCAGGACGGTCGCGGTGTCTTTCGTGAAAAAGTGCAGGTGGGTGCGGTCGAGGATGCCGCGGTCCATCCTGGGGAAACGGCCGAACAGGAGCATCAGGCGGACGGCGAGATGGGCGACATTCGGCAGCGAGACGATGAAGGCGGCGCCGGGGGCGGCGGCGGCGCGGAGGTCGCGGAGAACGGCGGCCGGATCGGAGACGTGTTCGAGCACGTCGGCGCAGACGATGGCATCGTAGGTTCCGGGGGCGAGATGGGCCTGCTCGACGGTGCTGGGGTAGACTTGGCGGTAGAAGGGTTTGGCATGGTCGGCCCACTGGGGTTGGGGCTCGATGGCGTCGAGGACGAGGCCGCTGTCGTGGAGAAGCTGGCCGAGGAATCCCTGGGCGGCGCCGACGTCAAGGATGAGTTTTGGCCGGAGCTGCCTCAGCAGGTGCGATATCTGTTGGTGGCTGCTCTTGGGGTCGTGGTGCAGCCGGTAGTGAAGCATGGGATCTCCAGCGGTGGAAGAGGCAGTAACCGAGGGCCGAGCGGACGCAGTTCAGGGCGTAGGGGATGCCGTTGACGTGGCAGATTTCGTCGCCGTAGTAGGTCGGGATGGGCACTTCGCGGATGCGAAGGCCCTGCTTGAGAAACTCGAGGACGATCTGCGTATCGAAGTGCCAGTTATTGGTCAGAGCATCCAGGGGGATGTTGCGCAGGGCGTTGACGGAATAGGCGCGATAGCCGGAGTGGAATTCGGTGAGGTTCGTGCCGAGGAGGCGGTTTTCCATCCAGGTGAGGATCTTGTTGCCGTAGTATTTGTAGGGCGGCATGTTGCCGCGGAGGGCGGCGCCGGGGACCATCATGCGCGAGCCCATGACCATGTCGGCCTGGCCGGTTTCCAGCGGCGTGAGGAGTTCCTGCATGACCTCGGGGGCATACTGGCCGTCGCCGTGGAGCAGGACGACGATGTCGAAGCCTTTCTCGATGGCGTACTTGTATCCCTGCCGCTGGTTGCCGCCGTACATGAGGTTGACGGGGTTCTTGTAGATGGTCAGGTGGGTGCCTTCCCACTCATCCTGCAATTCCCTGCCGACCTCGTGGGTGCGGTCCTTGCTGGCATCATCGAAGACAAAGACCTCCTCGATCTTCGGCCGGAGTTCGGCGGGAATGCGATGCAGCGTCTGTCGCAGATGGTTCTCCGCGTTGTAGGCCACCACGAGAATACCGATACGGGGTTTACGCATAGTTCGGTTCCCCATTATAATGGTTTGTCTGGCCTGTTGACCAGCCACGTTGAGGCGCAGGCCCTCGTCCCAACCCTCTTCCGAAGGGAGCGGGAGTCAGAGGAAGCCAGTTGAATATGAGACGCAAGTTGTACATGGAGACGTTCGGCTGTCAGATGAACGAGCTCGACAGCGAGCTTGTTCTCTCGCAGCTGCGCGCGCAGGGATACGAGCAGGTGGACGACCGCGACGGCGCCGATGTCATCGTCTACAACACCTGTTCCGTCCGCGAGCACGCCGAGCACAAGGTCTGGTCGCGGCTTGGGGAACTTCGCCCGGCCAAGCAGAAGCGGCCGGACATGGTCATCGCGGTCATCGGCTGCATGGCCGAGCGCGAGGGCACGGGCATTTTCATCAAGTATCCGTACGTCGATATCCTCTGCGGGCCGGCGGAATTGGATAAGCTGCCGGCGCTGCTGCACAACGCGGTGGTGACGAATCAAGGGCTTGGGGTTGAATCCGCGGGGTCCGCTTCGGCGGACGCGGGCATTGACGTGGCCAGCCGCAATGTGTCCGCTAGAGCGGACCCTACGCGCCGCCAGGTCGCCCTCATGGGCCAGACCGTCCGCCGGTCATCCACGCTCGTCGCCGCGCAGGACAACCTTGAACTGCTCGACCTGTCCCGCTCCGTCTCGCCGAGCGACGACGTGGCCCAGAGCTATGTCCGCATCACGCGCGGCTGCAACAAGTTCTGCACGTACTGCGTCGTTCCCTACACGCGCGGGCCCGAGGTCCACCGGCCGCCGGGGAACATTCTCGACGAAGTGAAGATGCTCGTGGACGCGGGCGCGCGCGAAGTCACCCTGCTCGGCCAGACCATCAACCACTATGCCTTCGCTCACGGCGATGGCCGGGTCACCACGTTTGCGGATCTGCTCTACATGGTCCACGAGGCCGTGCCGGCGCTGCCGCGGCTACGTTTTGTCACCAGTTTTCCGCGCGATTTCACGGATGCGGCGCTGCAGGCGATGCGCGATTGCCCGCGGATCTGCCGGTATCTGCACGTTCCCGCGCAGAGCGGGTCCGACCGGGTCCTCAAGGCCATGAACCGCGGCTACACGGCGCAGCAATACCTCGATTTCATCGACCGCGCCCGCGCCATGATGCACGACCTGTGCATCGCCTCCGACTTCATCGTCGGCTTCCCCGGCGAGACCGGGGATGACCACCGCCGCTCGCTCGACCTGATCAGGTACTGCCAGTTCAAGAACAGTTTCATATTCAAATACTCGCCGCGGCCGGGGACAATCGCCATTCAGCGCTTCGAGGATGATGTGCCGGAGGAGAGCAAGCGCCGTCGCAACGCGGAGATGCTTTCGGTGCAACAGGAGGTTTCCTTCGAGCTCAATCGCCGGATGGTCGGCAGGACCGTCGAACTGATGATCGAGGGCGAGAGCGACCTGACTGTACGTCAGGCGAAGGCGGCCGCCGGGAATGTCGAGTTGGGCTGGGAGAAGCGCGCCGCCGCCAGCCGGGCGGCCGAACCCCACACCCAACTCGTCGGCCGGACCCGCGGCGACCAGGTTGTGTGCCTGGACGGCCCGCCGGCGCTCAAGGGCCAGCTTCTCCAGGTGGAGATCACCGAGGCCCGCTACATGACGTTGTTCGGCCGGCGCGTGTAGTTGGTTGGCGTTGCCATCGGCGTTGATCTGCGGCGTGTCGGGGTGGTGGTTGGGGAGACCGCAAGGCCATCGCACTTGACCGCTGAAAGTATCGCCGGCGCCCGCACTGGCGGAGCGCCGAGGGACAGACCTGCCGGTGAGGGCGCCGGCAGCACTAAATGCGTTGGCCCTGGGGCGTCCGGACTCTTCTCACGTTCCATGGGGCGTTCGTCCGATAAAGAGAAAGGCGCGGACCCTGCGTGTGCGCCAGGAGACCATAGAACCGTGGCCAAGAGAATCGATACCGCCGGTTCGCCGGCCGGGGTCATTTTGAACTGGACGACGCTGCGTATCGTGCTGGCGCTGCTGGTGGTGGCGGCCGGGGGCGTGGGCTACTGGAAGATGCAGCAGCACGTTGACCAGACGCTGGCGTTTCCGACGAATCCGTCGCGGGTGATCCTCAAGAACGTTCCGGAATGGATGACCGACCAGACGTCGGATGCGATTGCCCGGTCGATCGCGCCCAAGGTGCAGCGGTCGGCGCTGGATGCGCAGTTCCTGCGCGATATTGCGGACGTGCTGGCGGTCAATCCCTGGGTGAAGAAGGTCAACCGCGTGCGGCGGCTCTATGGTGAGTCGGCCGGCGACACCATTGAGATCGAGTGCGAGTACCGCGTGCCGTCGGCGTTCGTGCATTACCGGGACGAGTACATCCTGGTCGACGCGGATGCCTGCCGCCTGCCGGAGAAATTCCCGGTGCGGGATGGGAATCCGCGGATGATGTTCACCGAGGATGGCCGGCTGGCGTTGCGGATCATCGACGGGGTTGGCGGGGCGGCCCCGCAGCCGGGGAAGAAGTGGGAGGGCGAGGACCTCGCGGCGGGGCTTGACATGACGCATCTGCTGTTCGGGCAGCGGTGTGCCGAGTCGATCGAGAAGATCAACGTGGGCAACTACAAGGGCAGGATAAAGCCGCGCGAGGCGCAGATCGTGCTGGTGACGAAGGAGGGCACGCAGATCCGCTGGGGCGAGGCCCCGCGACTGAGCTTCTTCGCCGAGCTCAAGCCTGCGCAGAATGGATATCCGGCTGGACAAGATCCTGTATCCGGCGGAGGAGACGGTGGCGACGGTGCCTGGACAGCAGTAGCTTGCTGCCGATAATAGCGTCGCCCGGGGGCTCGCGCGCACACGCTTCTATCGTGGCCATCCTGCCGTTTCTGCGGAAACGGCCAGGATTCTCTGCTTGGGCGGCCCAGGTCATCCAGGGGGCTTCTTCCAGCTTCGAGCGGTTATTTTGTACGTGTAGCTTACGGTACGCGGGATTACAGCCGATTCTGATTTTTGATGAGGTGATTGCCGCCTCGTTGGCAGCGCGCCCGCATGATGACGCGGGCGTTGCCGGTGCGACAGCGAACGTTCGCGAAGCGGCCTTCGCTTGCGGAAGGCGTTCGAAGGATAAGGCGACCCATGCGTAGATTGACCCAATTGACGGAAGAAATCGCGGCGGCAGTCGTGAGCGCCGACGTGGATGACCCGCACTCGCTTGCGGGGATCCACAGCCAGTTCGAGGAACTCGCCGGTCACGCGAAGGCCCTCAAGGAGCAGGGGAACCGCAGCGCCGGCACGATCTGCAGCACGGCGACGGATGCCGGGCAGATCCTGGCCAAGATCATCCTGCGCGAGACGGACGATACGACGAAGTTGCTCAAGCACGTCACCCAGGCGGTGGCGCGGCTCCAGGAAATGGCCCGTCGGGCTGGTGAAGGTGGGGATGAAGCCGGTGCCGATTCAGATGCCAGAGAGGAGTTACCGGTTCTTGCAACAGGCGAATTGACCGGGAGCGCGCCCGTCGCGGCCGCCGAGCCCGGCGCGGCGAGCCCCGAGCCGGGCGGGTCGCCGGACATTGGCACGAGCATCATCAGCGCCGACGATGCCCCGCTGGTCGCGGAGTTCGTCGGCGAGGCCCGTGGGCACATCGAGTCGGCCGAGGCCGGCGTGCTGCAAGTGGAAGAGCACCCGGACGACCTCGAGGCCATCAATGCGATTTTCCGGGCGTTCCACACGATCAAAGGGGTGGCCGGGTTCCTCAACCTGAAACAGATCGGGTCGCTGTCGCACGCGGCGGAGAACGTGCTGGATCTGGGGCGAAAGGGCGAGTTGAAGCTGGTGGGGAAGACGGTGGACGTGATCCTCGCGTCCATCGACCTCATGAAGACGCTGATCACGGGCCTCGAGCAGGCGATGAAACAAGGCACGCCGCTGGCGCCGGAAAGCCAGTTGCCGGGTCTGCTGGAGCAGCTTCATGCGTGCGCGGCCGGCGAAAGAGTGGAAGAAACGCGAGTGGCGGCGGCAAGCGCGGCCGTTGTCACGGACGCGGCCGCGAGTCCGGCGGCGGCACCGGCGGCGGGCGCGGGTTCGGCGGGCGGTCCGGCGGCAACGTCGTCGGGCGAGACGAGCGTGAAGGTGGCCACCGATCGGCTGGACAGCCTGATCAACATGGTCGGGGAACTGGTGATCGCGGAGTCGATGGTGCATCAGGACATCATAGCCACAGTTGGCAACGACCAGCGGCTGGCCCGCAACGTGTCGCACCTGGGCAAGATAACACGGGCGTTGCAGGGGCTGTCGATGTCGATGCGGATGGTGCCGATCCACGGGGTGTTCCAGAAGATGGCCCGGCTGGTGCGCGACCTGGGCCGCAAAGCCTGCAAGGAAATCGAGTTCGCGATGACCGGTGGCGAGACGGAACTGGACCGCAACGTGGTGGAGGCGATCGGCGACCCGCTGGTCCACATGGTGCGCAACTCGGTGGACCACGGGATAGAGCCGCCGGACGTGCGTGAGAAGGCGGGCAAGCCGCGGGCAGGGCGGGTCGAGCTCAAGGCGTACCACCAGGGCGGGAGCATCGTCATTCAGATCAGCGATGACGGACGGGGCCTGAACAAGCAGAAACTGTTGGACAAGGCGATGGAGAACGGAATCGTGAAGGAAGGGCAGGAACTGACCGAGCAGGAGATCTTCGCGCTGATCTTCCATGCCGGGCTGTCGACGGCGGAAAAGGTGACGGACGTCTCGGGCCGGGGCGTGGGCATGGATGTGGTCAAGAGGAACATCGAAGGCCTGCGCGGCCGGATCGACATTTCCTCAACCGAGGGGAAGGGATCGACCTTCACGATCAAGCTGCCGCTGACGCTGGCCGTCATCGACGGGCTGGTGGTCAAGGTGGGCAGGGAACGTTACATCCTGCCGCTGACCAGCATCGAACAGAGCCTGCGGCCGACAGCCGAGCAGATATCGACGCTGCAGGGGCGGGGCGAGATGTGCCTGATGCGGGGGAGTTTGTTGCCGCTGTTCCGGCTGCACCGGCTGTTTGAGGTGCAGCCCAGGCACGAGAATCCGACCGACGCGCTGGTCGTGATCGTGCAGGACAACCAGCGCAGGTGCTGTCTGATGGTGGACGAGATCATCGGGCAACAGCAGGTGGTGATCAAATCACTGGGCGAGGTCATCGGAAGAATCAAAGGCGTGTCGGGCGGCGCCATCCTTGGGGACGGCAGCATCAGCCTGATACTGGACGTTCCGGGGCTCATCAACGCGGCCACGGAGAGTTGAATATCCCGTTGTTTTCAAGGAGACATGGCATGAATACCGCAACACTCGAGGCACCGACTGGATCGACCACCCACAAGGGCGGCAAATACCTGACCTTTGCCCTGGGCAAGGAGGAATACGGGCTGGAGATCCTCAAGGTCCGCGAGATCATCGGCTACATGGAGATCACGGCCGTGCCGCGGACGCCGTCGTACGTCAAGGGCGTCATCAACCTGCGGGGGCAGGTCATCGCGGTGATCGACCTGCGGGCCAAGTTCGGCATGGACACGGCGGAGCGGACCGAGCAGACCTGCGTGATCGTCGTCGAGATCAAGCAGGGCGGCCGGAAACTGTCGACGGGCATCATCGTGGACCATGTCTCCGAGGTGCTGGACATCGCCGGAGAGAAGATCGAGGAGCCGCCGACCTTCGGGGCGTCGGTGGACACGGACTTCATCCTGGGCATGGGCAAGATCGGGGATTCGGTGAAGATCCTGCTGGACATCGATCGCGTGCTGGGCGAGGACGAGATCAACCTGCTGGCGGAGACCGCGCAGAGCGGCAAGTGACCGGGCGCCCGCCGGCCGGCGCCTGCATCCGGGAGGTGCGGCATGTTTCTGAATGACGCCGAATGTGTGACCGAACACGATTTCCAGCGAATCAGCGAGATCGTCCACCGGCACTGCGGGATCAACCTGCACGACGGCAAGAAGGAACTCGTGCGCGCGCGGATCGCCAAACGGCTGCGCGTCAGCGGGCTGCGTACGGCGGCGGAATACCTGGAGCGCGTGTTTGCCGATCCGACCGGGCAGGAGTTCACCTGTTTCATCGATTCGCTCAGTACGAATCTCACCAGTTTCTTCCGGGAAAGCGGGCATTTTGATTACCTGGTGGACACGCACCTGCCCGCGATGTTGCAGAGAAAGCGCAAGGTCGGGATCGGCCGGATCAGGGTCTGGAGCGCCGGCTGCAGCACGGGCGAGGAGCCCTACTCCCTGGCGCTGACGCTGCTGAACGCCACCGGAGAGGGCGCCGGCTGGGACATCAAGCTGCTGGCGACCGACATTTCGACACAGGTACTGGCGACGGCCAGGGCCGGGATCTACGACAAGTCGCGCGTAGCCGCGGTGCCGGCGGCGTTAAAAGGCCGATACCTCACGCCGGTTCGCGCCGGCGACAAGCCCGCGTTCCAGGTGGCGCCGGCGGTGCGGAACATGGTTCAGTTCGCGTACCTCAACCTGATGGAGGAGTGGCCGTTCAGCGGGTCGTTCGACTTCATCTTCTGCCGGAATGTGATGATCTATTTCGACAAGCCGACGCAGCAGAAGCTCGTGAACCGGTTCTGGGAACACCTGGAGAACGGAGGCCTGCTGTTCACCGGACATTCAGAGTCGCTGACCGGCGTGAAACACCAGTTCCAGTACGTGCAGCCGACGATCTATGCCAAGGCTTAATGGCCAGATTAGGTGGACCCGTGAACGTCATCGTCAGCGTTTCTGATGCCAAAGTCTCCGTGGATCCGGGTGACGTCATCGCCACCTATTCGCTGAGGTCGTGCATCGGAGTCTCGCTCTACGATCCGGTGTCAAACGTCGGCGGGATGCTGCATTTCCAACTGCCGACTTCGACGCTGGATCCGGTTCGCGCCAAACAGCGGCCGCTCATGTTCGCCGACACGGGCATGGAGTGCCTCATTCGCGAGTTGGAGGCCAGGGGGGCACAGAAGCGGCGGCTGAAGGTGAAACTGGCGGGGGCGGCGCAGATTCTCGACGACCACAACCTCTTTAATATCGGGCGGAGAAACCACGCGTCGATCCGGAAGATTCTGTGGCAGCACGGCATGTTTGTCGATGGAGAGGATATCGGAGGCTCGACTCCGCGGAACATGTATCTGAGCATCGCCGACGGCATGGTAACGGTAAAGGCCCAGGGAACGAGCATCAATCTTTAGACGAGCGCAGCCATGGCTTTTCGAATTCTGATTGTCGACGATTCCGCAACCACCCGCGCGATCATCAAGCGCACGATCCAGATGGCCCGCGTGCC
>JBEKVL010000486.1:0-5490 GCA_049514055.1 Tepidisphaeraceae bacterium
CACCAGGCGGGTCAGGGGAGTGATCGACCCCTGTGGCAGAAGATCCTTGATCTTGTCACGGGTTTCCTTGGCCACCCAGTCGTTGATGGTCTGGCGGGAGCCCTCGGGGTCGCGGATGAAATCGAGGTCGCTCAGATTGCCGTTGTAGCTCTTCTTTACGAGCGCAAGATAATCGGGCATGAACGGATAACCCTTGAGCCCCCAGAGGGCGTTGGCCACGGACAACTCATAGCCGCCTTTCTGGCCATCGGCATTGAGGCGGCCGAGGAACCCGCCCATCTGGTTGTGAATGTCGGCGTTGGCGTCCAGGTGCAGGGTCGCGGCCATCTCGTTGGCCGTCTGGCCCCGCGCTCCGGCCCAGGTCATGGCCAGAGCGGTTTGAATGCTCGTCGGCGAAAAGAACAGATTCCCGTCCTTGGCCGCAAGTTGGGCATAGAGATCAGCCGCGAAAGTGTTGTTCATCTGGCCCACTTTGTCCTCCGCGGGTTTGGCCGCCGGTGCTTGTGCATCGGCCTCGAAAGCCGGGGCCATCAGGGTCAGGAATACCGCCACTACCGATAGTAGGATGTTTCTCATGGTCATTTCTCCGGTGTTGTCGGACGCCGTGCCGTGTGGGCAACAGTGTGACCGACCAACTGAGTAGACGCAACGCGGCGGCAGATGTTCCTCGACAATGGTAAACCCGCCCGCAGTCGGTTCGCAGATCGTGCGACGCACAGGCGGAGCGGCAGGGTGGATTGAGTTGATCCGTCGCCTTACATTACCGCCATGATTCGTCCCAACACGAATGCCGATGTCGAAACGATCTACTCGATCATCAACGAGGCCGCTGAAGCCTATCGTGGCGTGATTGGCGACCTGTATCGACGGATCGTGCCGATCATAGCCGGGTGCCTGTCCATCAGCCTGGGAGTGGCCGGAGCCGTGCTGGCTCAGGATGTGCCCGCCGCGGCGGCGGCAATGGCCGATCGCGTTGTGGTCGTTTGTAACGAGAAAAGCCCAATCTCCAAAGCGATTGCCGACGACTATGCCAAACGGCGGGGCGTGCGAAATGTGGTGACCGTTGCCTGCCAGGATTCCGCCATCGACGCCAAAGCCGAGACGATCGCCTTCACGACCTACCAGAAACAGATTGAAGTGCCCTTGCGAGCGTTCCTGGCCGGTCACCCCGGCATCGACTTCATCGTGCTCACCAAGGGCGTGCCGATCCGCCTGGCCGGGCTCCCCGATCGCCCCGGCGATCCCGCACCGGGCCGGGGCGGTGCCCCGCAGGAAATCGTGTCGGGGCGGCTGGCCCTGGACAGTTACCTTGCGGCATTGGATTACGAGAAGCTGCCGGGGGCGATCAAAGTTGATATCACCGATCCCAACTACAGTAAGGATTTCCACGGCCTGGCCTGGGCGAACCGGTATTGGAACAGCAACGAGCCCTTCTCGCACGCAAAGTTCGGCGGCTACCTGGTCACCCGGCTGGACGGGTATACAGAGGCCGACGCCAAAGCGCTGACCACGCGGTCGCTCGCGGCCGAGGAGGCGGCACGCTCCGGCAAACGGCCGGAGGGCAAGATCCTGCTGGACGTGTGTCCGGGATTCGGCTTGGGCGACCCGGCGGAGGAGCCACATTCAATCCTCCCGGACAAACCCGTGACCGGGATGGTGATGGTGGTCACGGAGAGCCCATACCACGAGTTCAATGCTGACATGCGGCTGGCGGCACAGGAACTCGGTGTACGCGGCATTCCGGTCGAGTTGGAAACAACCGCCGTGTTCGCCGGGAATATGGCCGGGCTGGCGGGCTACGTCTCCTGGGGCAGCAACGACCAGAAGTTTGATGCCGCTGCGTACCATTCGCTGGGGTTCGCACCGGGGGCAGTGTGCGATACCGCAGTATCGACCAGTGCCCGGACATTCCTGCCAACGAAGGGCGGCCAATCGCTGATCACCGACCTCATCGCCCACGGTGTCACCGGCGTGAAGGGTTACACCGACGAGCCGCTCTTGCAGGCTATTGCTTCGCCCAGCATCCTGTTCAGACGCTACACAGGCGGCGGGACGCTGGCGGAAAGTTTCTATGCTGCCTCGCGCTTCGTGGGCTGGCAAGATATTGTGATCGGCGATCCGCTCTGTCGGCCATATGCACCCGTGGCCAGATGAGAGCCGGATTCGTCGGGAGATGCCTGCCGCGCCAGGGTGGCGTCTGACATTCATCGACCCCTGCACCAAGTTTCACAGACATGTGAGAATCTGACGCGGGGAGACATGTTCGCCAATTGAATACAGGAAGATGTCATGGCCCGCCTCATTCGCTGTGACGCCAGCCACGGGCACTATTGAGGTTAAGCCGAAAAAAGGCAGCCTGTGGATCTGCGCCTGTGGCCTCAGCCGAACTTGGCCGTATTGCAACGGATCCCCCAAGAAAACGGCTGCTGAATTTCCGGGGGAGCTGCACGTCTACGACAAGAAGAGGCAGAAGGTGCTGAGGACGATCACCGACGCGTGACCCCGGACAACTCCTCTTCACTCCCGCGATATTGCAACCGACCGATTCACGGCTTGATTGTGGCATTGAATGGTGCGGCGGGCAAGCCGGCCTTGTTCCAGAGGCGGTAGCGCGGGACATCCACGTAGTCGTAGCGCAGGAATTTCGGTTCCTTCACCAGCGGAGAGGAGACCAGCACCTCGTCGCCGTCGATCCTGGCCTCGGCCCAGACCCACTTCCTGTCGACGCCGGCGATAGCGAAGCCCTCCAGCGTGCCGTCTTTGATGACCAAGCCGCCACCCACATGGTCATATTTGATGCGTACAGCGTCGCCTTCAATCGCCGCCGACTTGAAGATCGGGCCGGAATACTCGACCGACTTTCCGTAGATCCGCGCCTGGGCGATCAACGCCAATCGCTTGCCAACATCCTGTTTGTTCTTGGGGTGAATGTCGTTGGCATCGCCCAGATCGGTGATCACGGCCGTGTCGGCATTGACGACGGAGTGGCCGACATCCCACTGCACAGCGCGGATCTCGGCGGCCCCGGTCCCCTCGGGATTGAGCGTGGGTGTGCCGCCCAGCACCGGTAACTGGACTATGAGGAACCACGAATCGGGCGAGGCAAACTGCGAGCGCCAGTCGGTGATCATGGCTGGCAGGAGTCGCCGGTGCATTGCCTGGCCGCCGGGACAGGCTGTTTCGCCCTGGTACCAGAGGGCGCCCTTGATCGCAAAGGGTGAGAGCGGCGCGAGCATGCCGTTGTAGAGAACGGTGGGAACCTGGAAGTCGTTGTCCAGACGGTGCGGGTAAGGAGGCAGCTTTGCCCGCGGGGTCGATTGCTGCAGCGACCTTTCGCCGCCCAGCGCGATCATCACCGGCGGCTTGCTACCGGCCAGCTCGATCTTGGACGCGCCGGATGGACCCTGATAGCCCTTACTTCCCTGGGCCACGATGACGCGCACGGCGATGACATTGCGCCCGGCCTTCACCAGCGTCCCCGATACCTTCGAGGTGCGGTTGATCCAGCCCTGATCGAAGGTACCGACCACGGTCCCGTTGAACCAGGTCGTATCCGCCTCCCACAAGCCCGTGAGGTGAAGGCTCAAATCATGTCCGGCCCAGTTCTGCGGAATGTCCACTTCTTTGCGGAACCAGACGATGCCGTCGAAGCGCGGCGGATCAGGGGGGTCGGCCAACTTGCCGTTGGCCGCCAGCGTGAGCTTCTTCCACGCGCTGGTGTCGCAATCGGTCTTGAACCACGCCTCGCGCGTGCCGGCATCGTGGTCGAGCCACCACTGCCGCACCACCCCATCGAAATACGCCTGGCCGATCTTGTTCTCTTTCACCAGGGCCTTGAGCATCGCCAACGACTGGAGTTCCCCCTTGAGTTCCGGCACGGCCTCCAGCACGGGCAGCGCACACCAGGAGACGATCGATGACCCGCCCACGGCGGCGCGGATCAGGCCAATCGGCACATCCACTTCCTTCTGCAAGTCGCGGGCAAAGAAGTACCCAACCGCGGAAAAGTCGCTCACCGTCTGCGGCGAGCACGCCTCCCACTTGGCGGCCACCGTCTGCTGCGGTTCGGTGTGCATCACGGCCGGTTGCCCCGGACGAAGACCACCCCACGGCACGCTGAAGAACCGTATGCGCGGATGCGTGGCGGCGGCAATCTCCTCCCTGGCGTTCATGGAGCCACTTACTGACATCTGCATGTTCGATTGGCCCGCACAGATCCATACGTCGCCCACCAGCACGTCCTTGATTTCGACGATCCGCGATCCGACGACAGTCATGGTGTGCGGACCGCCGGCCGGCAGCGACTTCAGTTTGACCATCCACTTCCCCTGAGCGTCAGCGACGCCGGTTGCCGTCTTGTCGGCCAGGGTCACCTTGACCTCCTCGCCTGGCCGCGTCCAACCCCAGACGGCGGTCTCCATGTTCCGCTGCAAAACCATGTGATCCGAGAACAGAGGATGCAGGAATGGCTTATCGGCGGCCACGTCCTGGGCGGCAAGACGCGGACTCACTGGCCCCAGGTAGAGCAAGAGCGATGCGATGACCATTGCCAGAATACGGCTGAGGGATGGTTTGGTCACACGAAACCTCTATCGGAGCTTACCGGTAATGTCCCTGATCGTTCGCGCTGCCTCAGCGCTGGATTCAAATGGCGACCGGTAACTCGCTTTGAGCTTGGATGCGGCGAGGAGGTTATGGCTGGTCCTAAGGGTCGTGGGCACACCTGTCGCCAGTTGGTGGACCCAAGCAAGGGCAATTCCTGTTTCTAAGCCAAGCCATCGTGGCTGAGTTTCAATGGTTACACGATCACTGGACGATCAGTTGATTCTGTGGCATTGTCCACCCTCTCCCTTTTTCATCGCGGCCGACCTTCTGGCCGCGATTTTTTACCCTGGCCTAGCGAGAGCTCTATTCGGGGTTTTCCGCAAGAACGTTCAGAACAGGATGATTTCCCGCATCCTGGCCGCGCGATAGCGCGCGGTTCCCATCGAGGTACGCATCAATTGCTCGAAATCCGCATTCAGTATCTCCGGCACCCCGCACGGCAAACGGCCATCCGTGGTCACGAAATAAATGATCCCCGTCGCCCAACCTTCGGCCTTGCCCGGCAATTCATTGTCGTAGTTGTTGTAGATGAGCAGGGCCGCGGGATCTGCGGGCTGCTGGCGCGACATCTGGACCGCGTAAGCGAGCGTGCCGCGATCGACGCGGTGCCTCGGACTGCGCCCAGCACAGCAATCAACGTGATGGGCCGGTACTGGCGCGCCTACGTCGCCGGGGAGTTTGCGGAACTGATGCGCTACCCGGAGGCGCGGGATATCCGTTTGTTACACCGGTATGCCAGGGAATGCGGGCTGATCGACATCTGTGGATGACCCGCGACAAAGACGAGACGCGTGGTCCGGACCCTGAAGAACCACGGCGATGAATCCGCTTCACGATGTCCTACTTGCCAAATCGCTCCTGTGCCCAGCGCCTGAACACATCCTG
>JBEKVL010000487.1:0-5472 GCA_049514055.1 Tepidisphaeraceae bacterium
AGCGGCCGGACCACCTGTTCACGGCGGCCGCCGGGCGGGCGCATTTCTCGCGGCTGCTGGAGGGAGGTGTCGCGATTCATCTCTACCGGCCGGGGTTGCTGCACGCCAAGACCACGACGATTGACGATGCGTTTGCGTTGTTCGGCTCGGCGAATCTTGACGTGCGGAGTTTCAACCTGAATTTCGAGTTGAGTGTGCTGTTGTACGGGCAGGAGATCACGCAGCGGCTGCGAGTGGTGCAGGAGGGTTACCTGACTGATTCCCGCCGTCTCGACGCGGCAGAATGGGCCGGGAGGCCGGTGGTCAAGCGGTATGCGGATCGGGCCATTTCATTGCTGTCGCCGCTGCTGTGACAGCGGGGTACGCGAGAAGCTGGAGCCAAGCCCGCGTATCGCGACGCAGTGGCGCACCGGGGCGATCGCATTTGACCGCTGAAAGTGCCGCCAGTGCCCTCACTGGCGGAGAACCGAGGGACGAACCTGCCGGCACCGGCAGCACCAAATGCGATGGCCTTGGGCGGTGCAACTGAATGTGCCCGGAAATCCGGGCAAGTCGTAAACTGTTTGCAACGCAACAGTTGTCATGCTGAGCGTACTCGCAAAGCATCTGGCCTTGGACTTCATTGCCAGATCCTTCGCGAGTACGCTCAGGATGACGGTTTGTGGTCAGGGGGAGATTCCCGGAAACATCGGCACACCCGGCGCAACTTTTGGAGTCGTGGGTCTTTGCGTCGGGCGCGGCCGGCAATTATGATGTTGTGCCGGGAATTGGCGTGTTCTGTTCTGGTTTTGCACGGAGAATACACTCATGCGCTTCCTCGCTTTCGTGGCCGCGTTGTGTTTGATGGCGAACTGCTGTCTGGCGGCCGATGCTCCGGCCGCCGAGAAGCCCAAGGGCAAGGAGCCGGTGTCGCTCTTTGATGGCAAGACGCTGGACGGGTGGAAGATCATCACCTGCGAGGCCGAGGTGAAGGATGGGTGCATCTTCATCAAGGGCGGCAACGGCGTGGTCCGGCCGGAGCGCAAGTTCAAGGACTACATCCTTGAACTGGACTACAAGATGCTCAAAGTGGGGCAGTACGACTCGGGCGTCTACATTCGCTGCAAGGATCCCGATCCGGCGACGAAGTTCCCCTGGCCGAAGGTGTGGCAGATCAATCTGCGCTTCGACGACGAAGGGAACATCGCCGAGTTCAAGGAAGCCCACAGCAAGGGGCTGACCAAGCCGAACGAGTGGAATCATTTTAAGATCACGGTGGTCGGCACCAAGGTCGAACTGGAAATCAACGGCAAGCCGGCCTGGAAGGCCGACGGACTGACCGAGCCCGAGGGATACATTTCCCTCCAGTCCGAAGTTCCCGGCGGCGGGCAGGTGCTGTTCAAGAACATCACGATCGTGGAGTTGAATGACGGGAAGTGACCGGGCAGACAAGACTAACCACGAAGGGCCACCAGGGGCCACGAAGCAGAGGTCGATTGCCGGGCGGGTGGTCTGGTGGTTGTGCTATGCCGTCGCGGCGGCGGTTGTCGTGGTGCTGTTCGTTTTTGCCGACGCCTGGTGGATGCGCGGAGCGATTGCTCTTATCGCGGTGATCAGCGTCATCCGCTTCGTGCAGGCCGAGAAGGAACTTCGCGAGAAATTCCGTGGCCATTGCCGGGCGTGCGGGTACGATGTCTACGTGGACGATCCCTGGTGCCCGCATTGCGGGGGGAGTGTCAAAGACGTAAGGTAGAGTATTCTCCGTGGCCCTTAGTGGTTAAATAGAATGGCAATCGCCACCGCCAAAGACGACACGCTCCTCACCTCCCAGTTCATGGCCCGGCTGGATCAGCTCGACGTCATGTCGCGCAAGATTCTCGCGGGCAAGATGAAGGGCGAACGGCGCTCCAAACGCCGTGGGCAGTCGGTCGAGTTCGCCGACTACCGCAACTATGTCATCGGCGACGACCTCCGCTTCATCGACTGGAACATCTACGCACGACTCGACCGCATCTTCCTCAAACTCTTCCTCGAAGAGGAAGACCTGGCCCTGCATCTCATCATCGATGTCAGCAAGAGCAGCGACTACGGCGACCCCGGCAAGTTCCGCTACATGCAGCGGGTGGCGGCCGCCCTGGGGTACATCGGGCTGGTCAACTACAACCGCGTCGTGGTCAATGCCATCGCCGATGGCGTGGTAGCCGACACCGGCGGCATGCGCGGCCGCACGCGCGTGGCCCGGTTGATCGACTTCATCGAAAAACTCAAGCCCGAGGGGGCCGGCAACCTGGCCGAGGCATGCAAGCGGTTCGCCCTGGCCCACCGGCAGAAGGGCATCTGCGTCATCCTTTCGGATTTCTTCGACAAGGGCGGTTACGAGTCAGGCCTGCGCTACCTGGCCGGCGGGAAGTACGACTTGTTCACGATTCAGGTTCTTTCGCCCCAGGAGATCGATCCGCCGCTGGAGGGGGACCTGAAGCTGCGCGACATGGAGGACGGCGATCTGGCCGAGGTGTCGATCACCCAGCCGCTGCTCAAGCAGTACAAGTCCAATCTCAATGCCTATTGCCTGGCCGTGAAAGACTACGTCACGCGCCGGGGCGGCACGTACCTCTTCACGTCCACCGCCGTGCCGTTTGACACGCTCATCCTGAATTACCTGCGCGAGCGCGGGTTGGTGGGGTGAGAGTGGCGAATCGGTGACGACTACGACCAGATGATCGGCAGTTGGTCCGCTACCAGATCGCCTCGTGGAGCATTGGCGCGGCCGCGTCACGCGATGAAAGCACGGGCTGTGGGCCGCCGTACCAACTCTCCGGCAATCCCAGGGCCCGGTCGTTCCAGCGGACGCCATACTCATCGGCCCCGTTGTACTCCTGATCGAGCAGATACATCATGGTCGTGTGGCGTAGTGCCCGGTAGCCATGCACGACGCCCGGCGGGATTATCAAGCCTGACGGAACAGCGCCATCCAGTTCCATGCACAAGGATTGCCGGTGGGAGATGGAATCCGGCCGCAGATCCACGAGTGCCACCTGGAGCAATCCGTCGACGACGAACCAGTAGTCCGTCTGCTGCCGGTGGAAATGCAGTCCGCGCAGGACTCCCGCCTTCGAGCGGGAGAAGTTCCATTGCACCCACGGCCGGTCGCCGCCGAACCACGATGCGCGGAACGCCTCGCAGAACGAACCCCGCGCGTCGGCGTGGCAGGCAAGCCTGACCAGCCGCACTCCGTCTATGGCCGTGGCGATGGTTTCCATGGTCAATACTCCAGCAGATGCGGCGTGAGGAATCGGCCGCCGCGTGCCCGGAATGGCTTCTCTCGCTCCAGAATCTCGGGCGCATGATTCCAGGCCAGCAGCAACAGCATGCCGGGATCCTCTTTGGGCAACGCGGAAGGCGGCAGAATGGGTTGATGCGTACCGGGTACATGGAGCCCCTGTTTGGCGGGGGTCGAATCCAGCACCACGGGCAGCAGGTCTGTCCCGATGCCGCAGTAATTGAGCACCACGCTGCCTTTGGCCGGTGCGCCATAGCCGATGACTTTGGTTCCAGCGGCACGCAGGCCCAGCAGTCTGTCGCGCAGGGCGGCCCGCCCGGCCTCCACCCTTTGTGCAAACGCGGCCCACGCGCGCCTTTCGCCGACGCCACTGCCCGCTTCGGCCGCGATGAGCCGCTGCACATCGTCGGAGCAGCCGCCGCCGCGGAGGGCGGTGCCGCGCAGCGTACCGCCGTGTACGGGCATCAGTTCAACTTTCTCCAGGCGCAGGCCGTGCCGGTTCAGGAGCGTGGCCAGCGGCCGCACCGCGAAATAGGAAAGGTGTTCGTGGTAGACGGTGTCGTACTCGCCGCGGTCCATCAACTCGCGAAGGTAGGGCACCTCGAAGACCAGCGCCCCGTCCGATGCCAACAATGCATCAACGCCCCGACACACATCGTCCAGATCGTCGATATGTCCCAGGACGTTGCAGGCCACGATCAGCGAGGCATGGCCGGCGACGCGGGCGATTTCGCGGCCCAGGGGCTCGGTGAAGAACTCGGACACCGTGGGCACGCCGCGCGCGGCCGCCATTACCGAGACATTCCGCGCCGGATCGATGCCCAGTACGCGCACGTCGCGGCGCTGGATCGACGAGAGCGCCGTGCCGTCGTTGGAGCCGATCTCCACGACCAGGCCGCCCGGGCGGACGTAGGCGTTGGCGTTCGCGGTCATCAGCGCCGAGAAATGGTCGGTCATGCGCAGCGAACTGGAGGTGAAGAACAGGTAGGAGCGGAACAGGAGTTGCGGAGGAACCACGTGGCCCAACTGCACCATGCCGCAGCGCTCGCACAGTCGCAACGACAGCGGAAAGCGCGGCTCCGGCCGGGTCAGTTCGTCAGGCCGCAGGAACGCATTGGCCGGCGGCATCTCGCCCAGCGACAGCACCTGCACCAGCGCCGACGCGCCACAAGCGCGGCAGCCATGCCGCTTCCAGGAAGCGGCCGCCCGCGTCGTGCAGGATGCCTCCAGGCCGGCGTAGTCCCGGCGGATCCAATCTGCGAGTGCCTGTTGCGGTTGGGCGTCTTCCATAATCGCGGCGTCACATTCTACAGGCGGACCATGACGATTCCTCCGCACGCATCCGCGCAACCCGACAAATACTCGGCGTGGAACGGGAACATCGGCTTGACCTCGGGCCAGAGGCGGTCGCCACCGTTCTCGCTGTTACTCAACTCCGTCGCCGGCCGCACGCCATCCCAGGCCAGCAGTCCGTTCTTGCGAACGCGGTTTCGCAAGGCGCGGAAGTTCGCCCGCACCTGGTCGGCCGGCCGCATCCCGTCCATGAAGGCGAAATCGAACTTCCTGCCGGCGCCCGCCTGCTCGATGCGACGGAGCAGGTCGTCCCAGTTGTCGGCCCCGTGAATGCACTCGATCTTCTGTCTGCCCTGGGCCATCGCCTGCAGGAAGCGGACCTTGTCGGGTGAGAACGAAACGCCGGGCAAGGCCGCGCAGATGATCCTGGCGTGGTTCGGGGCCGCGCGCGTCCAGATATAGACGGTGCCTCCTTCGCGGGGGCCCAGGTCCAGGAGCAGTTCAGGCTTCCACTCGCACACGCGCTGCATGAGGCGGGCCAGGTCGGTGGGGTGATTGCGCGGGCCGAGCCTGGCGAATTCACCGGCCGGCCCCCGATAGTTCTGACAAGCCCGAATGCACGCAAGAATGTCCCCATCCGCCGTTACCATCTGCCGCATGGCCGCAAGAGCGCGTTCCAGTGGCGGAACACTCGGGTCGTCCGGCGTCGGGTCACCTTGCGGCACGTTGCTGGTCTGGGGATTCACCGCGGGCTCGGCGGGAGCGGCCATCTGGGCCAGTTCCAGGTCGGGATCGTCCTCGCTGCTGAGTGGTTTCCATGTGCCTGGCTGCGTCAGTGTCTCCAGGCGCTCAGATGGCTCGTGCTTGCGGCTCGCGACCTGCTCGAAAAACGTCTTCAGCCGTGGCATCGCCGCGTCGAG
>JBEKVL010000488.1:0-5472 GCA_049514055.1 Tepidisphaeraceae bacterium
CTCCCGATCGCCTCCACTCTCCCCCAATTAAACCTTCGCCTCTCCTCCATTTTGCATTTTGCACTTTGCATTCCATCCGCCTCCTCCACTTTCCACTTTCCACATTCCATTTTGCGGTGATAATGGCCAGGCCATCGCACATTCGGAGACTCATCATGAACCCCTGCTTCAAAGCAATCCCGCCCATCTGTGCCACAATCCATCCGTTCCTTCGCAGCGCGAGAAGATTTCTGCCGCCTCTTGGCTACGCCGGTTCCTTCCTCCACTTCGTGTCTCCGTGCCTTCGTGCCTCAATCCCTTTGGTTGCGGCCATGCCACGCTGTGCATTTCTCATCTCGTTCATCGCTCTCCTCGCCGGCGCGGCCGAGCCGGCCACGCGCCCTGCCGCCCGGCCGACCACACAACCCGCGCCCACAACCGCCGCCGACCTGTTCCAGCGAACCGCCGTCTGGACCGTCCATCTCCAATTCACTCCCCAGCAATGGGATGCCATGGAACCGAAGAACACCTTCCCCGGATTCGGTGGCCCGGGTCGCCAGCCGGGCGGTCTAGGTGGGCCGGTCGCCCCGGGTGGAGCCGGCGGCCCGGCGGTCCCCGGCGCACCCATACGCCCCGGTGAATTCGGCCCGGGCAATTTCCTCGCCCCGGCCTTTCTCAAAGATGGCGATCAAAACAGGGACGGCAAACTCTCCGCCGATGAATTCGCGGCTCTGGCCGACAAATGGTTCACCGCCTGGGACAAGGAAAAACTCGGCCGACTCAACGCCGACCAGCTTCGCGCCGGCCTCAATGCGGTGTTGTCCGGGCCGGGCGGCATGGGGCGCGGCCCCAGCCTCCAGGGCCCCGAGGGCAAACGCAATGGCTTGGCCTCCGCGGCCGGAATCGAGTTCGAGTACGTCCACGCCGACCTGGAATTCAACGGCCAGACGCTGCGTGACGTGGGCATCCGCTACAAAGGCAACGGCACCTGGATGCAGTCCCGCTTCCAGCTCAAGCGATCGCTCAAGATCGAGACCAACAAGTTCGTCAAAGGCCAGAAGTTCGCCGGCGTCACCAAGATCAACCTCCACACCAACGTCACCGACAACAGTTGGATGAACGAAGTCCTCTCCTACCAGCTCTATCGCGACGCCGCCGTCCCCGCTTCGCGCACCGCGTATGCCCGCGTCTACATCACTGTCCCCGGCAAGCACGACCACAGATATTTCGGCCTCTACTCCATCGTCGAGAACATCGACGACAGTTTTGCCCAGGAGCGTTTTGGCACAAAGAAAGGCGCCGTCCTCAAACCCGTTACGCCCGACCTCTTCGCCGATTTGGGCGACGACTGGGCCGCCTACAACCAGACCTACGACCCCAAGACCGAGCTGTCCGACAAAGAGAAGCGTCGCATCATCGAATTTTGCCGTCTGCTGACCAGTGCCAACGACGCCGACTTCGCCGCCAAACTTCCCGATTACCTCGACCTCGACGAATTTGCCCGCTATATGGCCGTCACCGTCTACCTGTCCACGCTTGACAGCATCCTCGCCCTCGGCCAGAACTTCTATGTTTACCTCGACCATAAGACCCGGAAGTTCCAGTTCGTCCCCTGGGACCTCGACCACTCCTTCGGCCAGTTCCCCATGCTTGGCAGCCAGGAAACACGCGAGAACCTCAGCATCCATCACCCCTGGCGCGGCGAGAACCGCTTCCTCGAACGCGTCTTCAAGTTGGATGCCTTCAAGAAGCCCTATCTCGCCAGGCTCGACGAGTTCAGTAAGTCAATTTTCAAGCCCGAGCGATTCCATGAACAGGTCGATCGAACCGCCGTTGCCATCCGCCCGGCCATCCAGGAAGAATCGGCCGGCCTGCTCGCCCGCTTCGACAAACTGGTCGCCGGCACGCCCGCCGATGCCAACCGCCCCGACAACCCCCCCGGCGGCCCGCAGCCCGGCCGCGGCGGCTTCGGCCCGCCTCGCGGCTTCATGCAGCCCAAGCCCATCAAGGGATTCGTCAACCCGCGCTCGCAGTCCATCCTCGATCAGCTCGCCGGCACATCTCCCGGCCAGACCCTGGACAACCCCGGCGGGCGCGGCGGCCCCGGTGGTCCGGGAATGTTCAGCCCCGCCAATCTCGTCACCCCCATGTTCATGATTGCCCTCGACGTCAACAAGGACGGCCAGATCACCCGCGACGAGTTCATGCAGGGTTTCGCCAGGTGGTTCCAGGCCTGGAACACCGACAAGACCGGCCAACTCACCGAAGAGCAACTCCGCACCGGCCTCAACCAAGTCATGCCCCAACCCCGCCCCGCCCAGCCCCGCGGCCTGGCCCCGCCGCCGGGCGCGCCTCTCTGAGCAAACTTGCTTGCCGAACGGATGGGCCATCGGCCCAGCGAAACGGTGTCGGGGTCCGAGACGGTGTCACTGAACGGTGTCGGGGCCCGGATTCGTCGCGTGAGCCCCCCCATCGAACCCGTCTCCCGGCTTTCCACTGTCCACTGGCAACCCGCACCCGGCCACTTCCGCTGCTGACCGCTCACCATGGACTACTGACTCTTCGCAATTCCGAATACAATCCCACGCATGAGCAAAGCACTCAAAGAGAAGTTCACGCTGACTCACCTCCGGCAGGCCCGCGAGGCCGGCCGCAAGGTGGCCATGCTGACTTGCTACGATTACAGCATGGCTCGCCTCATGCACTACGCCGGAATCCCGTCCCTCCTCGTCGGCGACTCGGCCGCCAGCGTCGTTCTCGGCCATCCCACCACGCTCCCGGTCCCGCTCTCGTTCATGATCCAGATCACGGCCGCCGTCCGCCGCGGAGCGCCGCTGGCATTCCTCGTCGCCGACATGCCCTTCGGCTCGTATCAGGCATCCGTCTCCCAGGGTGTCAAGAGCGTCTGCCGCATGATCCAGCAGTCCGGTTGCGATTGCGTGAAACTCGAGGTCACCGCCCATCACCTGCCCCTGGTGGAGGCCCTGGCGTCCGCTGGCGTGGCGGTCATGGGGCACATCGGCCTGCGCCCACAATCCATCGGCCTTATGGGCGGCTATACGACCCAGGGCAAGTCAGCCGATCAGGCTTGTGAGATTGTGGCACTGGCTTTGCAGTTGCAGAACGCCGGAGCCTGTGCCTTGCTGCTTGAGGCAGTGCCTCCGGAGATCGCAAGTGCCGTTGTAAAAAGGACTAACATACCGGTCATCGGCTGCGGAGCCGGATCGGACTGCCACGGATGTGTCATCGTGACACACGATGGCTTGGGTCTTACGCCAAGCCGACCCAGATTTGTCCCGAAACTGGCCGACCTTGCCGAGCCGATGAAAGAGGCATTTGCCAGGTATGCTCAGGATGTGACCAGCGCCTCGTATCCGGCCGCGGAGCACAACTATTCGATGCCCGCATCGGAACTGGCCGAGTTTAAGAAGAAATTGGATGATGGCGGCTGAAGTGCCGTGGTATTGTGATGCGGGCTTCCAGCCTCCACTGCCCCGGAACTGGCCTTGGAAGCCTGTACAAAAACTTCGACCGCGTTGAGCTTTCGCCATGCGGTTCGTTCGATCATTGCCAGGAGATTTGTTATGAACAAGATCACAAAGAAACTCGCTTCGTTTGTCGTTGCCGGTGCTGCCTCGGGTCTGGGGTATTTCGGTTACAACCACTTCCTCGATTCCCGGTTTGCCTACGCTGAAGAAAAGCGTGAGCAGGCCCGCCAGAGCGTTGCCCGGCTCGAAGACCTGTCCAATGTGTTCAAGGCTGTCGGCAAGATTGTCGAGCCTTCGGTCGTCTCCATCAATGTTCATAAGAAAGTGGTCTCGCCGCATCCCCGCGAGTTCTGGAAGAAGATCATTCCCGACCACAACGGCGACGCCAAGCCCGATCTGCCACCGGAGCTTCGGGATCTGCCGAATTTGCCGATCGTTCCGGAGATACCCGACGAGGTCCCGTTTGATGACGGCGGCAACTTCGACACCATCGGCACCGGCAGTGGCGTGATCATCGAGGCCGCCGGCGGCAAGGGATACATCCTGACCAACAACCATGTGGCCGGCGGCGCATCCGAAATTGCCATTACCTTCTCCGATGGCCGCGAGATACACAAGTCGCAGGTGAAACTGCTCGGGGCCGATCCGCGAACGGACCTGGCCGTGCTCGAGATCACCGCCGACCGGCTCAGTCCGGCCAAGTGGGGCAACAGCGATGAGGCCCAGAAGGGCGACTGGATCCTCGCGTTCGGCTCGCCGTTCGGCTACGTCGGCTCGATGACCCACGGCATCATCAGCGCGCTCAACCGCCAGGCCGGGATCCTCGGCATGAACGGCTACGAGAATTTCATCCAGGTGGACGCGCCGATCAACCCCGGCAACAGCGGCGGCCCGCTGGTCAACCTCCGCGGCGAAGTCATCGGCATCAACACCGCGATCGCCTCGCAATCCGGCGGCTTCCAGGGCATCGGCTTCGCCATCCCCTCCAACCAGGCGCGCTATGTCTACCAGTCGCTCAAGGAAAAAGGCAAGGTCACGCGCGGCTGGATCGGCGTCGGCATCACCGATGTCTCCAGAAACCAGGCCCTGGCCGAAAGTTTCGGCTACACAAAGCCCACCGGCGTGCTCGTCAACCAGATCATCGCCAACACCCCGGCCAACGGCAAGCTCCAGAAGGGCGACATCGTCACCGCCGTCAATGGCAAGCAGGTCGAGACCGTGCAGCAGTTCCGATCCCTCGTTGCCGGCATGCCTCCCGGCACGGAGATCAAGCTCAGCGTCTTCCGCGGCGGCAAGGACACCGAGGCGACGATCAAGCTCGGCGAGCAACCCGACGACCTGGCCTCTGCCCGCCCCGCGCGCGAGAGCCCAAGCGACGTCACCGCACCCGACAACCTCGGCCTGCGCGTCAAGACCCTCACGCGCGAACTGGCCCGCCAGTACGGCGTGGATGTCAAGGAAGGCGTCGTGATCACCTCCGTCGAGCGCAACAGCCCGGCCGCGAAAGAGATGCTCGCCGCCGGCAACGTGATCACGCAGGTCGGGGATACCGACGTCAAGAACATTGAAGACTTCGACGCCGCGATGAAGAAGCAGGACCTCAAGAAGGGCGTGCGCCTCTACGTCGAAACCCGCGAAGGCGGCCGCTTCGCGCTGATCAGTCCGGAAAAATAGTTGCTCGGAGTCCCGCCTTCAGGCGGTCTGAAGATTTGCCGCCTCCGGTCAGGCCGAATCCCAACGCAGAAACGAACCGGCCAAGAGTGCCAGGCTGCGATTGGCCGTGCAGTTGTTTCCATAATTCGTGGTTCGAATTCTGCTCGTGCAATTCGAATTTCGACTTACGAATTCCCGCTACCGAGACGGTTCAACCGACATTCAGCCCATTCAGATAATCCTCAAGCTCCTTACGCGATTTCTCCAAGTCTTTCTGGCCCTGGTCGATGCCCTTGAGCAGGGTGTCAAGCTGGGTTTCCTGTTGGTCGAGCTTCTCCATCAGGCGGGTGCG
>JBEKVL010000489.1:0-5469 GCA_049514055.1 Tepidisphaeraceae bacterium
CGAAGCCGCAAAGCGCTATGGTGTGTTTGTGGCGCGATTCCCCGAGGATCCCGCCAATGGCGCCGGGCGGTTCGGATTGGGCAGTTCGTATTACAACCTGGGTGCTCTGCCCAAGGCCATCGAGGCATTGAGGGGCATCCCCGATCCCGAGCGCGTCGGATCGCTGGCGGCGACGAGCTACCTGATGGGGGATGCGCTGCTGCGCACCTTACCGCCGATTTCCGACGACGCCATCTCCCTCAACCGGGCTCTCGAACAACTCGAAGAGGCATCGAAACTTCTCGGATCGTTCGTGGCATCCAACGATAATTCCCCGCAGACACCGGATGCTCTCCTGAAACTGGGCATGGCCTGCCAGAAGCAGGCGGCCCTGCTGGCCGACGCCGCCGAACGGCGCAAGGCATACGAATCGGCCCAGCAGGCATACAACAAGGTGGTCGGACGGTTCCAGAAACACCCGGCTTTTGCCGCCGCCGTGTTTGAAAACGCGAAGCTGTTGGCCGAACTGGGCGACGTAAACAATGCCGTCGGCCAGCTAGGCCGCTTCACCCAGGATCCGCTCAAGACCTCACCGATAGCGCCGGCGGCGCTGGCGACCATGGGACAGTTCATGCTCAAGCAGGGCCGCGCCGCCGAATCGGCCAATCTCCTGCAGCAGGCGCGGCAGACCTACGAGCCGCAGCTTGTGGCCGACCCGTCGCGCGTGGAAATGCTCGCCCAATTGCAACTTGCCCACGCGATCTCCCTGAAAGCGGCCGGCAAGGCGTCCGAGTCGCTGGCGCTGCTGGAATCGGTGGCCAAACAGTTTGCCGCCCGCCCCGAAGGCATCGAGGCCGCGTGGCGGTTGTCGCAGGTCAGGCGTGACGAACTGGCGGCCAAGACCGGCGCCTCATGGCAGGCGGTGGTTGCCGCGCGAGGCAACGCACAGCAGCTTCCCGCGGCCCAGGCTGCGTTCGACGCATCGCTGACCGCGTTGCGGGCGATGGGTGACGAATTCGCCAGGAAGGCCGCCGACATGGAGAAGGCCGATGCGCCGCCCGAGCAACGGGCGCGAGTGCTCGCCGAGGCGGCGATCACCGCCGATCTTGTCGGGCGGATCGACCTGGCCATGGCGAGGGACAAGCGGGAATTGGAGGCGATCGCGAAGATCGCCAATCGTATCGCCGCCGAGAAGCCGAATCTCCAACCGCCGCCCGTCGCGCGCGCCCCCGAGATGCAGCTCTCGCTGTTGCCGCTGACCGCCGGCGAAACCCGCATGTTGCAGCTCGCGGGCAAGCTTCTGGAGGATCTTGGCGACACCCAGGCGGCCAACGAGGTCCGCGCCAGGCTGATCGAGTTCCACATGGAGCGCCAGCTTTGGGACAAGGCACTGCCGCTGCTCAATGAGATGATCACACGCGACCCGGCCCCGCATGCGGCCGACCGCTGGAAACTGAAGGTGGCCGACTGCCTCATCCGCAAGGGTGAGGCGGCCAAGGCGCTGCAGCTCATCGACCCGATCCTGCAGAACCGGGAGAACCCCAACCGCCCGGCGGCGATCGCCGTGGCCGGCGAGTGCTACCTTGTACAGAAGAACTGGGGCTCCGTCGTGGAGCGGAACACGCGCTTCCGCGATGTCTCGCAGTACGCCGGAATCCCGGGCGTGAGCGATCGCGGGTTGATCCAGCTTGCGCAAGGCCTCATCATGACCAACAACTGGGACGCGGCCAGGCAGACCGGCGAGGTTCTCCTGCAACGGTTCCCGCAAAGCCCGCGCGCGTTGGAGGCGCGATTCGTCGCTGGTTATGCGCTGCAGAAAATGGGCCAGTTTGACCCGGCCATCCGCAATTTCGAGGAACTGAGCAAGCGCGATCGCACCGAGTTCGCGGCCAAGGCCCAGTTCCAGATCGGCCTGTGCCGGATGGAGCAGAAAAAGTTCGCCGAAGCGCTCCAGGCGTTTCTGACCGTGGTGTACTGCCACGAGTATCCCGAATTGACGGCCACGGCGAGGATCGAGGCGTCGCGGGCGCTGGAGGCCATGAAGCAGGCGCCGCAGGCGAAAGAGATGGTCCAGCGCGTGCTGGCCGAAAACCCCCAGGGACCGTGGAATGCTGCGGCGCAAAAGAGACTGGCGGAGATCAAGTGAGGCAGGATTCGGAGTTTGACGTTTCAGATTTGAGATTTGAAATCTGAGATTTGAAATCTGAGGTTTGAACCCTTTCCTGCATGGCAACGGATTGCTTACAGAGGTAGTGATATGAAGAAGATGAACCGATTGGTGAAATTTGCGTTCGGGCTGGCTCTCGCAGGCGCGTCGCTGTTCTGGCCGCGTGAGAGCATCGCCTATGTCGAGGCCCCATACTCCGTGGGACGGATAATCCTGGAGTCGACCAACATCGTCCTGGTGAAGGTCGAGAAGATCGACAACGAACGCAACCTGATAATCTACCGCAAGGTCAAGGATCTCAAGGGTGTCCACCCGACGGAACTGATCAAGCACAACATCGGCAAGGCGGGGTTCCAGCCGCGCGAGTGGCAGTATTCGATGGCCGCGGTGGCGCCGGGCAAGTTCGCCCTCTTCTTCCACAACGGCTCGGCCGCCGAAACCTGCGTCGAGAACTACTGGTATCAGACCTATGCCGGCGGCGAATGGTGGAACATGAGCCACGGCGAGCCGTACCTCATGCGCAGCTTCTACGGTAAACCGGAGAAACTGGCCGACCTCGTGACCCAGATGCTCGCGGGCAAGGAAGTCGTGACGGTAGGCATGGTCGACGGCGACAAAAACGCGATCCAGATCCGGCAGGCCCGCCTGCAGCGCATGAAGGCCAGCATGAAAATCCAGGACTATGACCCCAAGCGGGATTTCCTGGGCTGGGGCGGCGACGAATTCCGCCGCGTCACCGGCATGCCCGCGTTCATGCTCTACGGCGCCGTCACCCGTACCGACCCCGGCGCCTGGGGCGCGACTGCGGCCGACGTCAACGGCACCGGCCAGCAATCGCTGCTGCTCTACGGCGAGGACAAGACCGCCCTGCTCGTGCCCAACGCCAACGGCAACTCCATGGACGAGGCGACCCTGCCTTACACCGGCGGCGCGCGAGCCGCGTGCTTCGCCGATTTCAACGGCGACGGCAAACCCGACATTCTCCTAGCCACGCCCACCGGCCCGAAGCTACTCATCAACCTCGGTGGCGGCCAGTGGCGCGACGACAGCGCCGTCCTGCCGCAGGAGCCGTACTGGAATCTCACCGGGGCGGCCGTGGCCGACTTCGACGGCGACGGCAAGCCCGATATTCTGCTGGCCAATGGTTTCCTCGGCCTGCGGATGTATCGCAACATCATGGGCTCGCCAGCCGCCGTCGCCGGCCCGACGCCCGCGGCACCCGTGATATCGAAATGGCAATACATCGGCCCGTTCGACAACGCCGATGGCATCCAGGGATTCGACATCGCCTATCCGCCCGAGACCGAGATCGACCTCAAGAAGACCTACCCCGGCAAAGGCGGCGAAGTCTGCGCCTGGAAGGAAGGAAAATTTGCTGACGGTCAGGTCAACGAAATGACCGGTTTGTTCAAGCCCGAGCATCGCACTCGGGCCGTCGTCTATCTCTACCGCGAACTCGACTACGGACAGACCCCGGTGAATCTGCCGGTGTCGCTTGGCAGCGACGACACGCTCACCGTCTGGCTCAACGGCGAGCGGATCGTCTCCGACAAGGTCAGCCGATCCTGCGCTCCCGACCAGGCCACTCCCACGCTCAAACTCCGCCCCGGCAGGAACAAGCTCCTGATAAAAGTCTGCCAGGGCGACGGCCAGTGGGCGTTCTATTATGCCGCCAAGCCGCCGCAAGCGATGCCGGTCAAACAGTTCGAGGATGTTTCCGTGGCCGTCGGCCTCGGCCCGACAGGCCTCGGCAGCAACGTCAAAGGTGATCGTCTCCTCGTGGCCGACTTCAACGGCGACGGCCGCCCGGACGTGATCTACTGTGCCGGCAACGGCATGCTCCTGCTCAACACTCCGCAGGGATTCGTCGAGTCCAAGGATCATGGGCTGAACTTCAAGCCCGGCCATATCGCCCCGGCCATCGGCGACTTCATGGGCGACAAAACCATGGGCCTGTTCGTGCCGCAGGCCGGCGGCTGCAAACTCTATCGCAACGACGGCAAGGGACACTTCGCCGACGTCACCGCCCAGTCGGGCGATCTGGCGAAATTCAACGGCAACGCGACCTCGGCCGTGTTCACCAACTTCTTCGGCACGGGCCGGCTGGATCTGATCGTCGGCTGCATTCGCGGCTACAACCGCATCTACCGCAACAACGGCAACGGCACGTTCACCGATGCGACCGACGAAGCCGGACTGTCACAGAAGGTGTTTAACACCCGTGGCATCGCGGCGTTCGACATGAACAAGGACGGCGTGGTCGATCTGGCGTTCAACAATGAAGGACAGGAGTCATGCGTGCTTGTCGGCTCTCCGACACGCGTGAAGAAATAGCGCCTGCGGCGGAATGACGCCGCCGCTGGCGGAATGACGAAATCCGAAGCCCGAATGACGAGTAGATGCGGACGCATCGGTCTGGTAAGTCGTCATTCGGATTTGATTCGTCATTCGAGTTTCGGGATTCGAATTTCCGGCCGCTAGCACAAAGGACACTAATGAACAGCAAGTTAGGATTTCTGTTGACTCTCGCCGCCTTCGCCATTTCGGCGGCCGGCGCGGATTGGCCAACCCACCGCGCCTCATCCGAGCGCACCGGCAATATCGACAAGAAGCCCGGCCCCACCGCCGGCAAAGTGCTCTGGGTCTACGAAGGACAGGAACACTACCTGGCCTCTCCGGTCATCGCGGGCGACAAGTTGATCGTCTCGGGCCTCGGCGCGTTCAACACGGCCGCCCTGTATGCATTCTCGCTCGACCCGGCCGCCAACCCGCGCGTGGTCTGGTCCAAGAAAGCGCCGTACCTCAAACAACCCGTGGTGTGCGCTCCGGCCGTGGTGGGCGACCGCATGGTTTTCGGCGACGGCATGCACCAGACCGATGGCGGCGCCCTGCACTGCATCAAACTCAACGGCACGCCGATCTGGCAGTTGCCCGTCCCCGGAACGCTCGTCCACCTCGAAGGCGGCCCGACCGTCGCCGACGGCAAGGTGTTCATCGGCGGCGGCAATGCCGGAGTCATCTGCGTCGATCTCAACCACGTGACCGTCGACGGCAAGGAGATGTCCGCCGGGGAAATCGAAGCGAAGAACGAGAAACTCTGGGCCGACATGATGAAGAAGTACGAAGAGGAGAAGAAGAAGGATCCTGATTTCGCCATTCCGCCGAGCGAGGATGCGCTGATGCGCCCCGAGCCGAAAAAACTCTGGCAGGCCGGCAACGGTCAAGGCGGGCAAAAGCAGTGGCATGTGGATGCGGCCGTCGGCGTGGCCGGCGACAGCGTGCTCGCCGCCTCGGCCTATCTGGATGTGGAGAAACAGGGCGAT
>JBEKVL010000490.1:0-5468 GCA_049514055.1 Tepidisphaeraceae bacterium
CGGAGGCGTCTTCGTCGATGGCGATTCGGCGGCCAGCACCGAGCCCGTGGTGAGTGCGGCTGCCGCCACCAGAAAATCGCGTCTGTTCATGGCCGCAAAACGTACCACGATCCGGCCGTGGTGCAAAGCTCACAGCCGAAACAGGTGTGATCGGCAGCAGCAATTGGTGCAGCCGAATCCGGGCACCGGCTCGGCCCCGTCATGGACGAGTGTCGTCGCCAGCCTGCACTCCAGCGATTTCGGCCCTTCGACGACAATGGCCCCGATCATCTCGGCCCGCACGGACAGATAATCTATGTGCCACTTCAAGGGCTTTCGCCGCCGACCGTGTCGGGACAGCCGGGCCAACAGGTTTCGCTGGGCAGTGCCGACGTAGGCGTATCGGCCAGCCGGAAAGGCGATGGTGCCAAGCTCTCCGACACGGATTCGCCGGGCGTGTGCAAGGTGGAAGAGGGCGATGTAAACACCACCAGCCGGGATTGACGATGCCTCAATCACGACAGGATCACGCCTTTCTCGCCGGGGCCCGAACGGCCGCGTACCACCGTCGCCAATCCGTGCCGTGGAACGGCTGTTCGGCCAAGTAGAAGTCTTTCAGCCACGCCGCGTCTGGCGGGCCGCCGATCAACATCGGCATCATCTCCGACCCCCGCCGCCGGTAGAACCGTAACAGGTTCGGCAGGCTGATCGGCCGACCGTTGAGCACCGACCGCTGCAGGATGCGCAGCGTACAGAGCAGCGCCCATTGACGTGCGCGGGCTCGCGTAAGTTGTCTCGTTCCTGATTGCACGTCCTTTTCCATAGCGGGCCTCCATGCCTCAATCCCACCACCTGTTGAGTCGCGTCATCGACTCGTGGATTTCTTGGTTGTCGCGGGCTTCTTGCCGGTCGCCTTGGGCTGCTTCTCGTACTGGCTGACGATTCCGGCCGCCAGTTCACGCACGCGCTCGGCCAACTCGAACGGCTTGTTCACCACGCAATGCGGCCCCATGCCCAAGATCCACCAGACGATCTCGTCCAGCCCGTCCACGGTACACCGGAAGATGATCGATCCGTCATCCTGCCAGATTACCTCCTGCGTCTTGTGCCAGTGGGTGTCGGCCACGGTCTCCGCGAACTGCGGATCAAACCGCAGTTCCACGTCGTAGCTCTTGTCACCCCGGATCATCCGCCAGGCGTTGCCCAGGTGCTTGGCCACGGTGAAGCCCTTGGGAATCTCGTAGGTCAGGTTGGTCATCCGGCACTCGCTGAACCGGTTGAGCTTGAGGGTGCGGGTTTCACCCCGGCCGCCGTGGTGGCCGACGGCGTACCAAGCCCGCTGGTTGAAGAGCAGCGTGTACGGCCTGAACCGGAACCGTTCTGAATCCCTGCCGCCGGAGTTGACCGACTCGTAGCGGCATTCGAGCACGCGCCGCTGGGCCAGGGCTCTCCGCATCAGTTGATACACATCCTCAGTGCCCTGGGGCTGGCTGATGGCCGCCAGGCGGATGGCGACGTGATCCTCGACCTGTTTGAGTTCCTGCTGAATGGCCGGGGACAGGTTACAGCGGATCTTGCTGATGGCCATGGCCGCGGCCTTGGTGAATGGCACTTGCTCGTCGCCCCCGATCCGCTCGGCCAGAGCGAGCAACGCCAGCGATTCGTCCAGCGTCATTTCCACGGCGGGCATGAAGAAATCGCGGCGGACAACATAGCCGTTGGTTTCCTTATCGAACGCGTACGGCACGCCCGCACCTTCGAGCATCTTCAGGTCGCGGTAGATGTTCCGCTCGGTGGTCTGGCACTCGACCGCCAGCCGCCGGGCAGTCCAGCCCTTTTCGCCTTGGATGTGCATGAGGATCTTCAGCAGGCGGTGGATGCGCGAGTAGTCAACGGCCATCGTTCCTCCCTGGGTTCGGGCTCTTCTTATGTCGTCCGCACTATATCCGGGCCATGAACCGCGTTCACGATTATTTTTCGGAGCACTGTCTGGGGGCCGTCAGTGGAGGTTGGCATACTGCTTCCGTGACGGTCTGAGATCGGCGGCACACCGGAAGGAGCAGATTATGACCGAGACGACATCGGAACTGGTGACGCGGATAATGGCGACAGTCCGGCGGTTCGTGACCCGCAGGGAATGGCCCTTCCAACAGTACGCAGAAGGGTGGATTGGCGGAACCATCCGCGGAGACAATGGGATCTGGGAATGGACGGCTCGCTGTTCCGACGATAGCGAGTTCCTCTGGTTCTGCACCTACGCCCCTGTTTACGTTCCACGCAAGCGGCGGTCGGCGGTCGCCGAGTACATCGCGCTGGCCAACTGGGGGTTGGAATTCGGCAACCTTGAGATGGGCTGGACGGAGGGACGGGTGGTATTTCGCACGGCCATCCCATTGGCCGGGCGACGGCCGCCTGGTCCGGTTCTGGCCCACCAGGCTACCGCGAGCTTCTGGCAAATGGACTGGCACCTACCCGGTCTGATGGCCGTCGCCCACGGCAAGATTTCGCCGAGACTCGCCCTGCGGCGGGTCAGACGCCAGATCGAACATGACCAGAAAGCCAGGCAACGTGGGCAGGGATCTTCGTCGGGCGAGCCGCCAGATGGGGAAGCCGGCCCGGCCCAGAAGCTGAGTGAGCCCGATCTTGTGGATGAACGGCGAAAGCGCTGGTTCACGAGTGAAAACTGAACGGTCGGGACGTGTACTTTGCCCTCTGCCGGAACGGGGGCCGGCGGAGGGCGGTTTCAACTCTCGGACGATACTGCGATATGGCCGCCAGACGGATGATGAACATCGGCATAGGTTTTGGTCGATTTGGTGCTTTACCGCCCCCACACCAAGGGTTAGACTCATCCTCACTCGACCTGTGGGTTTGTTTCGCATGACTTGGTCACAACAGAGGCCGGTCGTGAAATATGCGCAGTTGAGTTTTATCGCCAGCGCTGGGGAGAATGCGGTTCTTCCTGCGTTTCTCGGTATCACTCTTCGCGGCGCGTTCGGGTTCAACCTCAAACGACTGGTATGCCAAGTCTCCCACGGGCAGTGTCGGCGGTGTGTTTTGCAGACGGCATGCCCGTATCCGCAGGTCTTCGATGGCGTTGCCCCGGCGGGGCGATCGATCATGAAGAAGTATCCCAATGTTCCCCAGCCGTTCGTACTCGTCGTCGCGGCCCCGGCTGCGACGGAGACCCCGCAGCCAGCGGAGTTGTGTTGGGACGTCCGCCTCTTCGGCCCGGCAGTACGCTTCTGGCCCTACGTGATTCACACCTTCCAGCAGGCTGGCCAGGAAGGTATCGGCCAGTCCAGAACGCGATATGACCTTCGTAGCGTGCAGGACGGCCTCACCGGCAATCTGATCTGGTCCGAGCAAACAGAGCAGGCCGCAGAGCCCAAGATCGGTGAAGTTCCCGAGACGACAGGGCTTCCCGAGCGATCGGTGCTCCGCTGGCGGTTTGTCACGCCGCTCCGGCTGAAAGACGACGGCTGTATCATGGCAGAGCATATCGGTGGTCTGGCCCTCGCGCTGGCCGCCCGGCGTCGCCACATGATCCTCGAACATTTTTATGGCACCGGGGCGGATGACCCTGACCCCACGTCGCCAGAGACACGCGTCAAACTGGAAGAAAGTGACTTTGTGACGCATGACGTTCAGTGCCATCCCTGGACGGTTCGGCGTTTCTCGACGCGACAGCGTCAGACCATGGACCTGGATGGCATCATCGGCCAAGCCACCATCGAAGGCCCCTGGTCGGCGGTCGATCCCGCACTGGCCGCTTTGCCTGTGGTTCACCTCGGCAAAGCCACAAGCTTCGGACTTGGAAGGGTTCAATGGGAGGTGTTATGAACGGATCGCATTCGACACCGTCGCACACCCATGCCTGTGCCATGGCCGTCGCCGGCCTCCTGCACGATGCCGGGAAATTGCTTCAGCCGGCGAAGTTCCCGATCGATCCGCAGGTCGCCCGGCTGGAACAGCATATTTGCCCGACAGACAGGCGTACGGGCCGGCCTACGCATCTGCACGCACTTTACACAGCTCAGGCCCTTGAACTGGCTCGCACTGATTTCGGAGGCCTCGACCGCGCCGCTATTCTCCGGATCGCGTCCAATCATCACCGTCCCAGCGGCGATCGCTTCGACGAACACCTGCTTCAAAAAGCCGACTGGCTTGCCAGCGGCCACGATCGCCGGACAACCGACCAGGATCCAGACGAGGCCGATCCCATCACCGCTCTGGCCGCGATCGTGCGACGTGTGACTTGGCCTGCCGACAGTCAACCCAGCCCCGTTTCGAATAGAGCCTGGTGTCCAACCCACGAACTTGCCTTCAACCCCGAGTCATTCCTGCCCGGTCCTGCACAGGATGCCGAGCAGTACCGCCGGGCATGCGAAACACTCTCCAGCCGACTGATAGACGGGCTTGCCACCCGCTATGCGGACGCAGACGCCTGCGTGGAAGGGATCAACGCCCTTGCCTCCCGGCTTTTCCATGCAGTGCCCTCCAGCCGCAGCCGCAACCAGAACCCCGATGTGTCACTGTTTGACCACAGCCGGCTGGTCGCGGCTTTCGCCTCGTGTCTAGCCGTGCAATACGACGGCCACAACGAGCCGTGCGACGCGGATCGCATCAAGGGCCGGTTCCGGCTGCTGGCGATCGGCCTGGGTGGCATCCAGGACTTCATCTTCCGCAAGCTGCCGCAACTGGATGCCGGCCCGGGCGAAACCGGCGAAAAGGGTCTCGCCAAACAACTCCGGGCGCGGTCGTTCTATATCAGCCTGCTCACTCATCTGGCCGCACGGCGCGTTCTCGACTGGCTGGGTCTGCCCATCGTCAACCTCATTCTCGATGCCGGCGGTCGCTGCCTGCTCCTGCTGCCGGATGAAGCATCCAGCGTGCAGCGAGTGCGACAGGCGATCGATTTCATACAGACATGGTTCTTCCACAACCTCGCCGGCTCCCTTCGCTTGGACATTGGCCTCAGCCCGGTGCTGACCGACAATGACTTTGCCGCCGTCGGCTTTCCCGCCACCTATCGCGCGGCCGACGACCTGCTGGCACACGCCCGGCTGACGGTTCCCTGTCCACTTCTGCGTGATTCCGGATCCTGGTCGAAGTCCGGCTGGGTTGATTCCCAGGAGAGTCTGCCCGTGGACCGGGCTGCATTTGCCAGCAAGATGAAGGACTTCGGCCGTGCCTTGCCCCGCTCCAAGTTCATTGCCATTGACGGAGACGCAAGCGATATCGAGATTCTCGGCTACCGGATCGGGCTGGCTGGGCAGCGCCCGTCCGCCGGGCGTGTGTTGTCGCTGGACGTCCACGAGACCGACGTCACCACATCGGTGCTGATCACCGCCAACCATGTGCCCGTCGCCACCGAAGCGGAGGTCCACCTCCTCCAGAATCACCGGGCGGCCGAAGGCGATGATCTCGCCGACGACGAGACGCTGCACCTTCAGACTTCCTGATCTCATCGGAAATTGAGTTGGCAC
>JBEKVL010000491.1:0-5462 GCA_049514055.1 Tepidisphaeraceae bacterium
CAGGTGGCGATGCGCTCGGGGAAGTCATCGCCGTCGGACCAGAGGGAATGGGTGTGCAGGTTGCCCTTGAACCAGCCTGGTCTGACTTTGGCCGCGTCGTTGTCGGTCGTACAGCCGATAAGGAAGGACAGAGCGGCCACTACGCCGACGAATCGGAACTGAATCATGCGGAGTCTCCAGAGGCAATACCGGGGAAGAGCAGCGAGTGTTAGCGCGTGCGATGATTCTCAGGCAGTGTCTGGCGTGGGATGGAACAACGGAGCCTCGTGCGGAAACGCGAACGCGGCGAGCACCGCCTTCCCCCAGGGCCGGCTACTCTTCCCACCGCTTCCAAATCAGATCGACAAGTCGCTCGTTCTTCCCGAGTTTGTCGTCACAGGAAAAGTAGGCGAGATTCAGGGCATTGTAGCACCCGGGGAAATCAGCGATGACACGCATCGCCGCCGCAGCGCGTGCGACGCTCAGCTCTTTCTCGGCAATCATGTTCCGGGTGAGCCAGGAAGCCAGGCCACTCAACGGATGGACGAATCTCTCTTCGAGGAACTCAAGGATCGCCAATCGTTCCTTCTTCGACGATCGGAAGCCACGACCAGGTCTTGCCAACTCATGATAGACCATAAAAACGGCGTTCGGCGAAATCTTAAGGGCACGCGCTGCCAGCGCACTCGCTTTCTTTGGGTTTTCGTACGGAAATCGACAGTCAATCGAATTGATGAACTCTGCTTCAGTCATTTGCTGTACCGAACACGACGCGCGCCATTCCGTTTACCACCCCAAATGCGATTGGGATCGCGTACCATACCCGCGAATGCGGTGGCGATCCATTCCAAACTGCAAACTACAAACTGGTGCAGCAGCACAGTCGGATGTGTCGGAGTACCGACACCATGGGCGAGACGCCCATGCCACGATAATTTGGTGGCCACAGACGTTCTCCGTAATCAAAGTCAATGCTCACGACGCGGCTACACGCCATTCCCTTGACCTCTCCGACCCGCTATCTTCTCTTGCTTATGCGGCGACGTCCATTATGCATCCGCCGTGTCCACTACCCCGGAGTCCCCATGTGCCCGTCGCTTGTGTCGATCCTCTGCTCTTTTGCCTTTTTCCTTCTTCCTTTTCCCTTCGCCCTGGCCCAGCCTCACATCATCCAGGTCGTCGACGAAACCACCGGCCGGGGCGTGCCGCTGGTCGAACTCCGAACGACAAGCGCCGTCCAGGCCATCACCGACAGCGCCGGCATCATCGCCTGGGATGAGCCGGGGCTCATGGATCGCAAGGTGCATTTCACGATCTCCAGCAGCGGCTACGAATACCCGGCCGACGGATTTGGCTATCGGGGCCTGGTCATCCAGACCAAGCCGGCCCAGAAGACGGTCATCCGTCTCAAGCGCATCAACATCGCCGAGCGGCTGTATCGCATCACCGGGCAGGGGATCTATGCCGAGTCGATCAAGGCCGGGCTGAAGACGCCGCTCAAGCAGCCGGTGTTCAACGGCGGCGTGATGGGGCAGGACACGGTGCAGACGATTGAGTACCAGAATAAGCTGTTCTGGTTCTGGGGCGACACCAGCCGGCCGGATTATCCGCTGGGCAATTTCTCCACCACCGGCGCCACCAGCGAACTGCCCACAAAAGGCGGGCTCGATCCGGCCGTCGGCATCGACCTCACCTACTTCACCAACCCCGCCGGCAACACCAGCCCCATGGTCGTCGGCCTGCCCAAGGGCGGCATGATCTGGATCGATGCCCTGATGGTGCTGCCCGACGAGACCGGCCGCCCGCGGTTGCTGGCCAGGTTTGCCCATCACAAGAGCCTGTCCGAGGTGAGCCAGCGCGGCCTGATTATCTGGGACGATGCCAAGAGCACCTTCGGGCCGCTGGTCGAGTTCCCGCTCAATCAGCCGTTGTATCCCGCGTCGCAACCCTTTCGTCACCGCGATGGGGATGTCGAGTACCTCTACTTCCCCACGCCATATGCCTGCGTGCGGGTCCGGGCTGATTTCAAGAGCGTGCAGGATCAGAATGCCTATGAGGCGTGGACCTGCCTCCGTCCCGGCTCGCGCTACGGCAAGGCGGCCGACGCGGCCCTCGATCGCGACCCGGCCGGGAAACTCGTCTGGGGCTGGAAGCGAGACACAGCGCCGGTTCGCGAGAAGGAACAGAAAGATCTCATCAAAGCCGGCAAACTCACGGATGCCGAGGCGACGTTCAATCTCAAGGACGCCGCCGGCCGCCGGGTGACGCTGCACGCCGGGACCATCGCCTACAACATCTTCCGCAAGCGGTGGATTCTCATCGGCCACGAAATCGGCGGCACGGCGTCGCTGCTCGGCGAATGCTGGTACACCGAGGCCGACCGGCCCGAAGGCCCGTTTCTGCACGGCGTCAAGATCGCCACACACGAGAAGTATACATTCTACAACGTCGTGCATCACCCCCAGTTCGACCAGGAGAATGGCCGGCTCGTCTACTTCGAAGGCACGTACACCAAGGAGTTCTCCGGCAACCCCGATGCCACCCCGCGCTACGACTACAACCAGATCATGTATCGCCTGGACCTGGCCGACCCGCGGCTGAAAGCGGGGCAGTGAGATCGCCGGCCGTCACCCATTTGTGGGGTTCCGACAGGTGCAAGCCGTGTCTACGTGACCACCAAATACGGCTTAAAGTAGACAAGAAATGCCACCAGAAACCCGAACCTGACAGTTGTCCATTTCCCCATCCCAACCACGATCGACCGGCGCCGCGCAGCGGCCGTCACCTCGGCCGAATCACCAGCCCCTCCACCACCGCGCGCTCCGGCAACTCGATCGCCAGCATCACGCACGCGGCCACATCGTCCGCCTGCAGCATCCGCGCCCGGGCCTCGGCCGTCGGCATCACCGGCCGCTTCTCCAGCAGCGGCGTGTCGATGTCGCCGGGAAAGATACTCGTCGCCCGGATGCCGTTCTCCCGCTCCTCGCAGTTCAACGACTGCGTCATCCCCGTCATGCCGAATTTCGACATCACATACGCGGCGCCCGCCTTCGCATTCGCCGTCAGGCCCGCATCCGACACGACGTTCACCACTGACCCGCAGTGCCGCTCCCGCATCCCCGGCAGAAACGCCCGTGTACACAAGTACGCCCCGGTCAGGTTTGTCTCCATGATCTCGCGCCAGCTCTCCACGCTCACCTCCCGCCAACTGCGCCTGGGCGCATTGGTCCCGGCCGCGTTCACCAGCGCCCGCACCTGCCCGAATCGCTTTCGCACCCCGGCCGCCATCTTCTCTACACCGCGCGCATCGCCGATATCGCAAACGAACGCCGCCATGTTCTTCCCGGCCTCCCCGGCCAGCCGGATCGTCTCCGCAAGCTGCTCCGCCCGCCGCGCCACCACGGCCACGTTCCAGCCCGCCTTCGCCAGCCGAACCGCCACCGCCCGCCCCACACCGCTCGAAGCGCCCGTCACCACCGCTGTCTCCGCCATATGCATCCACCTTCCTGAATGATGCCGGCGAATGCTAACAGAAACGCCGTTCGACGAAAGCCACCAGCCGCATTCACACCAGCCGCATTCCACACTTGCCTCGCCGGGGCACCCGAACGATTTCCGGCGGTTGTTCTGATCCGCTTGCCTATTTCGCCTTCAACTCCACCTCCACCGTCTTCCCGCCCTCGACCGTGATGCTCTGCTGCTCCGCATCACGCCGGATGCCAGGGACGAATGGGTCGGTGGAAATCAGGTACTTCCCTGTCGGAACCTCCTCGAAGACGAATGTGCCGTCGGGCTTGAGATTCGTCGAGCCGCCCCAAGTGCCGACTTTCGCCCCGGCGGCGTCCTGGATGTGCGCCTGTGCCGATGGCCGCGGCTGCCCGTCGGCGCCGACGACTTTGCCACGAACCGTGCCCGTGCGCCCGGCACGGATGACTACGTCTGTCGCCGGCACCGCCTGGCACGACGTGCTCCAGGCGGCGTGATACCCCTTGGCCTGGAGCGTCAGCCGGCAGTATCCCTGCGGCAGGCCCTTGAGCTCGAACTTCCCCTGGTCATCGGTCGCGGCCTTGGGCATCTCGCCCAGCCGATAGCCAAGCCCATCCATGCCCATCGGCTCCCACGCGGTGACTTCGACGCCGGCCACCGGTTTGCCGGTTTCATCGACCACCGACCCCGTCGCCGATTGCGCGGGCGCCAGATTCACCTCATATTTCCGCGCATCCCGGCCGTTGAGTTCGTCGTACGCCACGACTCGCGCGGCAAACCCCGCCGCCGCCACGCTCACCCCCACGTTGCCGGCGGCGAGCTTCTCCACCAGGAAGCGTCCCGTGTCATCGGTTGTGGCCTCGGCCAGCGTCGTCGCCTTGCCGTCGGGACCACGGCGACTGACCGTCACCTTCGCCCCGACCAGCGGCTTGCTGGTGGCCATGTCGTACACGCTGCCCGACACCACCGATCCACCCTTGACCTCGATGCCCGACGCCGCAGCCCGCTGGTCCATCACCTTCACGTTCTTCGGGACTTGCAGCTTGTCCCACTCCACCTGCCCACCGCCGATATAGACATCCATCCGTGGCGGGGCCAGAGACCTGCGGAAATTCTCAATGTCCGACCCGAAGACGCTGTTGGGGTTGTTGTACAGGTGATACCAACTCTGGGCATCCCATGTCGTGAACGTCCAATCCACGCGCGGATCGACCTTGGGCGCATCCTTTTCCTTGCGGTCGATCGTCAGCCAGAAGCTCTCGTGCGGGCCATCATGCACGTACAACTCAACCTCGGGCGCGCGGATCTTCGCCAGCAACTCAATTGCCTGCTGACATTGCTCGCTGTTGCCGCGGTAAAGAAACTGGTACTCCCCGCCGCCAAACGGCGGGCCTTCCCACCAGGCGAGACGGGTCTTGAGATTCGCCACGTCAACCGCGCCGGCCCGCCAGTTTCTGTCCCGTGCGGGCTCCGTGCCCCCGCCCGTGATCAACGCTTGAGCGCTGGCAGCAACAACCAGAACGAACACGAGCCCGACCAACCATGTACGTCGCAGCATAACACCGCCGTCCTTTCGACAACCCACCTCCCATTAGACGTCGAACCGGCCGGAGGTTCGCGAGAAATCCGGAATTCGACCCGTGGTTTGCTATACTGTCATCCACCATGAGATCAACCCCGCTCAATCTCCGCAGTCTCCGCAGGGTCCGCTTCAGCGGACGCGGCAGCGTGCGCCCGGGCCGTCCCGCGTCCGCTGAAGCGGACCCTGCGACGCTCACCATGAGAATGGCCACACTCACCCTCGGAGTGTTGCTTGCACTGACGGCTCCGATTCACGCCCAGGACGCCGCCCCGCTGTATCTCGATGTGAAACAGCCGGTCGACGCCCGCGTGGCCGATCTCGTCTCCCGCCTCACGCTCGAAGAGAAAGCCGCCGCGCTGAACCACAAGGGGACGACGATCGAGCGATTCAAGATTCGCGCCGACCAGTGGAACCA
>JBEKVL010000492.1:0-5456 GCA_049514055.1 Tepidisphaeraceae bacterium
CCGCGTGGCCGACAAGACGGGGCAGGTGTTTCAGGGGAGCTACGGCTCGATCACCTGGACCGGATGGCGCTGGGTGACCATGCGCTTTGCCGGCGACGACGTCTACCATTTCGGCGGCGCCAACGACGGCATCATCCATTACCCGATCAAACTCCAGAGCATGGTCTTGCTCGACAACGCCAAGCGCGAAGTGGACAAGGATCTGACGGTGTATGTGATCGGGGCGGCGCTGAAGTGAGGCAGCCCCAACGGGGCTGGAGAGTCCAGCCCAGGGTTTGCGTACTCGCATACCCTGAGTCAACTGGCACCAGTATATGTCCGCCCTGAAAGGGCGGAGGATTCCGTCGCGATGTCAACGCGATCAATCCCAAACGTACTTCTCATCGAACGCAATACCATGCCTTTGAAGCAACGCCCGATATTCTTCCTGAAACGACATTTGCCGGTGATGCTCTCTCTGATTGCTGACATAGGCACGGACCTCGTCCACTGCGGACTGGCTGACGGAAAACGCACCATATCCGGCCTGCCAATGAAAATCCGCAAAGCTTGCACCTCTTTGACCCCTTTGGGGTCCGGACGGCGTCAAACAGCCAACCCGAAAACAACGCTACCCCCCTGCCACCGCCTCCAGCCGCCTCTGAAACTCCGCGTCATCCACCCCATCGATCCGAAACACCTTCCGCGGTTGCGTCTGCCCCGACACAAGCACCACCTGACACTCGCGAACCCCCAGCGCCTCGGCCAGCACCTCGATCACCGCCGCATTCGCCTTGCCCTTTTCCGGGGCGGCCGACACCTGCACCTTGATCCCGTCCCCGTATCGTCCGGCAACACGCGATCGCGACGCGCCGGGAACGACTTTGACCGCAAGCATCGCCATGGTCACTCCAAATCGGGATTCCCCGGCGAGAGCGCCCAGTTGAGCTTGTCGGCCAGCGCGCGAAGCTGGTGAATGGCCGGGTTCTCCACAAGCAGCACATCGTGTGCGTGCCGCCGCAGCACCACGCGCTCGCCGCCATGCAGGCGCGTTTCCGTCTGGCCGTCGCAGAAGAGGGTCGTGCCCTCGTTGACCTTGATCGCTGTGATCATCACGGAGACACTCGACGGCACCACCAGCGGGCGGAAGGACAGGCTGTGCGGACAGATCGGCGTGATGCACCAAGCGTGGACATCCGGCGTGATGATCGGCCCGCCGGCCGAAACATTGTAGGCGGTCGAACCCGACGGCGTGGCGACGATCAGGCCGTCGCCGCGAAAACGCACGGCCGTCTGCTGGTCCACGCGCACCTCGAGCTCGATCAGGTGAAACGGATGGCCGGCCGTGATCACGGTGTCGTTGAACGCCGTAGCGCCGAATCGCCGGCCGAGCAACATGCTTTCGATGTTGTCGGCGCAGTCGGCCGGGACCACCGAGACCTCCAGGACCTGTCGCTGCGAGATGGGCAGGCAGTTGTGGACAATGCCTTCGATGGACTCGCGCAGTTGCCTGGGCGTATACGTCGCCAGGAAGCCCAGCCGGCCGAAATTCACGCCCATGACCGGGATCTGGCGGCCGCCCAGCCGGCGGACCACCGAAAGAAGCGTGCCGTCGCCGCCAAGAACCAGGACCAGGTCGGCCGCGATGCTGGAGAGATCGCTGTGGCGGTCGGTATCGACGCCCGCCAGCGTCACGCGACAGGAGAGTTCCATCAGCAGGCCTTCGAGGGCCTGGCTGACCGCGGGCTTGTTGATGTTGGCGACGATGAAGAGCCGCATAGGGCAAGGGAAAAGAACACGCCGCGGAAAGCGGCCGGGGAGACGACGGCACAAAGCCGGTACTGCTTATGGCTGCTTCTTTTCAGACCTGACCAGATTCACAGCCGACCTTTGCATCGCACCCGGCCGCTTTCCGCAGCGGTTTGGGGGTAGTGTAGCCACCGGGGAAGATTTGTCCATTGGGTGAAATCTCGCGTGGATGAAATCTCACGGGAGAATCTCATGCTGGTGGACTCGCTTCCCCTTCGCGGACGTCCACCAGCAACCTGGGCAGGAACGGGACGGCGACGAGCACCAGGGCAGTGGTGGCCGCATTGATCCACACCAGGCCCATGAACGAAACATGCCACTTCTCGAACATATAGGAGCCAATGATGTCCGAGAAGAACAACCCCCAGTTCCAGACGCTCATGATGATCGAATACCCCAGCGCCTCGCTGCCCCTGGGCGTGGCGCGCACGGCCAGATCATAGAGGGGCAACTGGGCCAGGTAATACACCAGATAGTAAATCGCCTCGATGGCCACAGCCGACTTGTGGCCGACATAGCCCAGATAGAAGAGGGACGCGCCGGCCGTTATGGAGATGGAGGCGTAAAGCAGCACGCGCAGGGAAACACGCCGGCAGAAATAGCCGTAGAAGACCGCCCCGACAGCTCCGGCGACGGCGTCCACCAGCGCCAGCAGGCTGATGAAGTTGTCGCTGAATCCCAGCGTGTCGGTCTGGTAGAACATCAGTGGAGTGACGAACCCCGGAGCGAACTGCACCAGAAAAAGCAGGCCGGATGTGATCCACAGCATCGGCGATGTGCAGGCGATCTTGAGCTGTTCCCAGAGACCCTTCCACACATTTGGATCGGTCCGCGCCACGCGCTCCTCGTGATAGAGGTAGAACGTCAGAAAGAACATCAGGAACATCGGCACGGCGGCGATGACCGCCGACACACCCATGCGGTGCGCCACCAGCGCCCCGGCCGAGATTCCCAGCCCCGCCACGTTCATCATCGCCACGCGCAGGGCACTCAGTTTGCCCGTGGCGCCGTACTTCTGTCCGCCTTCGACGAGCAAGCCCCCGGAAACAGTGCTCACGAACACCAGCGCGATGTTCATCAGCGTGGCCATGACCAGCAGCGGCCAGAATACGGCCGGCGTCAGTCCGACCGCCAGCCAGAGTGCGCCGGACACAATGCTGCTGAGAAGCAGGTAATAACGCCGACGGCTGCCCAACAGCGGCATCCCGTCGACGATGATCCCGGAAAGAATCTTCAGGTTCCACGGCATGTTCGCCAGTTGCATGAACAACGCCACCCGCACCGGACCTTCGTGAAGCCGGTCCTTGAGCAGAAACCGCAGAGGATACAGCCCGAGCACGCCGACCTGCGAAAACGTGCTGACGAAAATGCCGCAGGCCATGACGATGGCCAGATTGCGGTACCCGCGGCGATGTTCGGGCGTTTCGCGGAATAGAGCCGCGTACGGAATCGGCTGGACCATGACGCTCCTTGGCAACGATCGAACAGAAATGCGAGGTCGTGGAGGGACAAACGACAGATGACCCGGGAATGTCCCCATGCCCGAATCACCCGGCCGTCATTCGGGAGTTCCGGCATTCGATCATTCTCTCATCATTCGTCATCAGGCATCGGCCGCCTCCCCGCCCTCACGGATTCAGGCTCATGATCGCCTTGTACGGGTTCTCCGCCGGCGTCACGTTCTTGATCTCGAACTTCTGGATCACCGGCGCAGTCTGCGGCCGCCCGGTTTGTTTGTCCGCCACGGGCACGCCCTCGATGGCCTTGACCACTTCCATCCCCGCCGTCACCTTGCCGAAGGCGGTATATTTCTTGTCGAGCGACTCGGCCACGCCGGTGCAGATGAAGAACTGCGAGCCGGCCGAGTTGGCAAACTCCGCGCGGGGCGGGAAGCCCTGCCGCTCCAGGTCGTCGCCGCGCCTGGCCATCGATAGCACGCCCGCCTCGTGCTTGCGGTCGGAAAACTCCGCGTTGGCGTTGAAGCCGGGACCGCCCCGGCCGTCGCCCAGCGGGTCGCCGGCCTGGACCACGAACCCCGGCACGATCCGATGGAACGCCAGCCCGTCGAAGTAGCCCTGCTCGGCCAGCATCTGCATGGTCGCCGTCGTGTTTGGGGCGACATCGTAATAGAAAACGCAAGTGATCACGCCCTTGTCCGTAGTCATCACTCCGTAGCGAAGCGGCTCGACTTTCGTCACATGCACTTCGTTGGGATTGGGCGAACCGGGCTTTCTATCGGCCCGCACCGTCAGCACCAGCGGCGTGCCGATGAACTCGGGCAACTGTTTGCCCTTGGGCACGGCCCAGAGAACATACGCGCCGGGCGTGCTGGCGGCCGGATAGAACTGCCGGACGTCGGCCTCGGCGCCGGGCTGGACCGTGCAATCGCCCTTGGCTTCCATGACGCGCCCGGAGAAATCCGTGAGGACGAACGTCACCGCCGCGTCCGACTTGTCGGTCACCTTGATCGGCTGGTTGCCCGCAACCCACATCTTCGCCGGCACCAGCACCGAGAACAACGCCGCAAACAATGAAACCACCTGCATATCGTTTTTCCTCTGCTAAATCGTCATGCCACGTCATGCGCTATCCGGGGTGGCATGGGCAAGTACCCTTGCCCGTGCTCCCACCCCGCAACCGCCCCGCCAAGCTAACGCGGCCCCGCCGCTCCGACAAGTACCCGCGCTTCAGAATGCCCGGCGCCGCCACGCCATCGCATCCGGCGTATTCACCGGTAGGACATCCAAGTCGGCTTCCGGGGGCACAATCGTCCGTTAGGCCGCAAGTGCAAGTGACGCTGGGCCTACCCTGAATCGACTCAAAGCAGTCCACAATGCACGTGCAATTCAATGAAGATGACGTCGGGAAGGTGCTCACTGTTCATGTCAGCGGGAAGCTGGCAAAACTGGATTACGAGCGCTTCGTGCCCGCTTTCGAGCGACTCGTCCGCCAGCACGGGGCGTTGCGCGTGCTGTTCGATATGACTGGCTTCCACGGCTGGAAAGCCGACGCGCTGTGGGAGGAGATCAAGTTCTACATTGCCCACTTCGCCGACATCGAACGGCTCGCGATGGTCGGGGAGAAGAAATGGCAGCAGGAAATGGCCACGGTCTGCAAGGGGTTTACGAAAGCGACGATCCGGTACTTCGACCGCGCCGACGCGGCCGAGGCGCGGGAATGGTTGGGCAAAGCCGCCACGCCGCACCTGGCAAGCTGCGGGTCGTAGAACTGGTTTTCGTCACAGGCAAGATTCGGTCCAGGCCCAAGGGAACGCGGCTAGAATCCAGGCCCACCGGGACGCAGCTAGTGGACATCAATGAACTACGGCTCGGACAAGCGTTCATGAACGGCTCTGCGCATAATGTCGTTCATCCAAGATTCCACACAAGTGGATCGGTGGCGAAGGAAACAGCATCGGAGGCATGTCAGGGTCCGTCATGCTCGCCGCCTGTCCGCTCCTCGCACAAACCAAGAACAGCCATGGCCGGCCTGAATGTTTTTCCCACGCTCCCCAGCCTCCCCCCCGGCCACCCGCCAAACCCCGCCACGCCGCCAACAGAACCAAACTCGTCGCGCCGTTGCGTCGTTGGGTGAGGCCCGCGCTTCATCATCCCGGAAAGAGAACCGCGGATACCCCGGATGACGCGGATCTGCAGCAGACTCATTCC
>JBEKVL010000493.1:0-5447 GCA_049514055.1 Tepidisphaeraceae bacterium
CAATGAGGTGCAGTCCGGCATCGTTCGCGTGCAGTTGCCGGTACCGCTCTGGGCTCGCGAGGCCGCCGCAAAGAACGACCCGCTGCGTAAATGGGACAAGGTCGTGGACCCGCAGGTCCGCAAGGCCATCGAAGAGCATCGCGAAGCAGCCCTCAAGGGTTCGCAAGGCGGCAGGCTGAACATCCGGATTGCGTCGGCGACGACACAACCGACCACGCAAAGCGCCAGTGGAAACATCGAGGGAATCTGGGTCTCCCGCCAGACCGAGACTGGCGAGATTGTCCTCGAATCCCGCGGCGATCGGCCGGCGGCGCTGGTCATCAACGCCGGCAGTGCGAACAACCCCAGTCCCAACGCCCCGCTACGGCTGCGGCTGCCTGCCGGCGGGACATTTGCGGCCAACAATCTCGGCCTGGTGCTCGATGAGGCCGGACACGTCCTCGTGCCGGTCTATATCGAAAAGCAGGCGATTGGCGAGGCGCCAGTCCGCATGATGATCGGCAACGAGGAAACCACGGCCAGTTTCATCGGTTCGGACGAGAAGACCCAGGTGACGATTCTGAAGATGAACAAGCGGGTCGGGCGGCCGGTGAAACTCACCGGCGTTCGTCCGGCCGACGGCTCGCTGGTCATGCTGCTCAACCCCACCGGCGGCGCGGGCAAGCTGGCCCTCTGGACCGGCGGCGAACGCGAGTACGGCGTCGTGGTCGCGCTCGACGGCACCATCTCCGGGATCGTGCGCTATGGCCAGTTCCTCGCGGGATCCGCGTCGAGACCGATCATCGATCAACTCATCAAACTCGGCACCGTGCAGCGGGCGGTCCTTGGGGCGCGGTTGACCGAAATTCGCGCGGACGATCCCGTGCGCCGGCAACTGCTGCAACTGGCCGACCGGCCGGCCCTGCTGATCGACGAAATCACCCCGGGCTCACTGGCCGAGCGGGCCGGCCTGCAGCGCGGCGACTTCATCCTGGAGATGGGAAGCGAGCCCGTCGGCGATCTGACGACCTGGGCCGCTCTCTCGGCCCGCGGCGGACAGACGACGCTGACCGTGCTGCGTAGCGAGCAGGCGCAACGGATATCGATTAACTTGGGGACGACGCCGGAGAAACAGTGATCGGTGATCGGTTATCGGTGATCAGATGCCGGTAAACGCCTAGGATTTTGATGCCTGCAATTGTTCTTTGAGCTCATTCAGGAGTTGAACCGCCTCGGCTTTTTCGCAGGCGTCGTCCACATGTTCAGGTGACAAATAACGCCGCAGAAACTCACCCGCCGTGACCGGTAGAAAGCTAATGCCCCAGGAGTCGCATGAGTCGACAATTCCGTCGGTTAGTTCAGCGAGCGAACCGGCAAGAAGGCCATACGTGACGCAAATGATCGGAGACTGATTCATTGAACGGAAGAAACTCCACGCCCTCCCAACGCGCAACATGCGATCGATACACGCCGCCAGTTCGGGACGCCGCTTGGCATTCGATTGCCAACCCTTACGGCGCAGATCGGACATTCCGCGTGTCCACGCATCGCTTCCGCCCGGAAACCCGTCCACGCCGAACCATGCAAGCTGCTGCTCTGTTGTCCAGCAGCAAACACCATTCAAGTCGATGGGCAATACGATGCGTTCGTGCCAACGGGTATTCTGTCGTAACTCGACCGTTAAGCTGAAACGCGTACTGATGCCAATCCTGCCGACAAAATCATTCAAATGACCTGCCGCCTTTGCGAGAAGTTCATTGAACGTAGGAATGTAATCCAGCGACGGGGTGACAACGTAAGATCGACTCATGTCGGCATTTTCATCCAGAATTCCGTCTGTGTCCAATACGCGAGGAATCCCGCCACACTCAGCACCGATCACTCCCATAGCCACACGATCTTCTTCACCTTATATTGCCCCATCGATGTCCTCCGCCCCCAAGTATCTCCGTCCGTACCAGCGCGCCTGCCGCGCGCATGGCGACGGATTTCGGACGCTGCTCTGGGCCAGTCCCGAGTCGCAGGCAGCTCGGTTTCAGGCGCTGGCCCGGCACTGCACCTTTGCCGGGATGAACGTCCTGGACGTCGGTTGCGGACGGGCGGATTTCCTTGATTTTCTCATCGCCCGCCAGACGCCGCCGGCTCACTACACCGGCATCGAAGCCGTGCCGGAACTGGCCGAAGCGGCCCTGCGGAAGACACACGAGAACGCCATTATCATTCAGGATGATTTCGTCGCCCATCCGACCCGCATGTTGGTCGGCGCCGATGTTGTCGTCATCTGCGGCTCACTCAACACCCTCACCGAGACACAGTTCTACGACACGCTCACCATCGCCTGCGATGCGGCGGCGCAGGCCCTGGCATTCAACTTCCTCTGCTCGTCGCAACTGGCGGCCGCGGACTGGCTGACATGGCACCGTCGCGATAAAGTGCTCGACTTTGCCCGCCGGCTCTGCCCCTCCGTTGTCATGGACGACAGCTACGTCGACGGCGACTGCACGATCGTAATGAGGAAGCATGAACGGGCTCTTTGACACGCATTGCCATATTCTGCCAGGCATCGACGACGGCTGCGAAACGCTCGCGGCGTCTTTGGATTGCGCCCGGGCACTGGTGGCAGCCGGGTACACGCGGGTATTCTGCACCCCGCATATCTGGCCGAACCTGGCTCACTTCAATCGGCCCGGCGATATCGCAGCATATGTGGGACACCTTCAGCGGGCGTTGGACAATGCGTCCGTCCCCCTGAAACTCTTTCCGGGCGGTGAGCTGAGTATGCGTCCGGAATGGCTCGACATGACACGACAAGAGATTGTCACATACAATCTGCAAGACCGCTTCTGCCTTTTCGATATCTGGATCGACGAGATACCGCCGTTCTTTGAACCCTGCGTGAGATTTCTCCAGAACCACGGCCTGAAGGTGATTCTCGCCCATCCCGAGCGGATGCGCGTGACCCAGGCGCATCCGGAGGTCATGGACTGGTTTGCCGACATCGGGCTGGTGTTCCAGGGAAATCTGCAATGCTTCGGCGACCCCGATACCGCCATCACCCGGCAATTGGCCGAGCGGTTCCTCCGGGAAGGGCGCTACTTCGTGCTCGGCTCCGACGCGCACAACCTGCGGTCGTTCGACATCCGTCTGCGCGGACTGGCTCGCGTCAGGCAGATCGCCGATGAGGCGACGATCCGGCGATTGATGGTCGAGAATCCGGCAACGCTGCTGGGATAGCGCCGGGCACCTCTTGCAGCCCCGTCAGGGGCGGTACGCATTAGTCCACGACATAAGTCGTGGGTATCCGAAATATCGCAGACAACAAACCCCGTAGGTGCTTGCGATGACTACATCTATTGTCACCCATGGCTTACATGTATCGCCCCTACGGGGCTGAATTTGCCTGTCGGCGTTGCGCGTCCACCGGCCCCAAGCAGCCGATGGCCCGAAGCTGGGAACTTTCCCAGCCATCTCCCTGCTGTTCGATCCAGGACAGGACTTGCGTGGGAGCGGCGTGGACGCTCAGGGCGCGAGAGATGGAACGTACGGCCTCGGCACGTTGGCGCCAGGAAGTGATCGACGAGGCGATGTCGCAGGCGTCGCCAATCTGGTTGGCGGCCGCTCGATCGGCACAGGCCAGGACGAGTTTGCGTTCAGACTCCGTCGGCCGGTCCTCGTGAACCACAGTACTGTCGATCTCCGACTGTGGAACGCCGGCCAACTCGATAAGTCGTGCCGCCCGCTCTGGCTGTTGTGTTTTGCGGTACAGTTGGGCCACCGGAATCTGCCAGGCGATGGTGTCGCCGCCACAGAGGCCGGCGCGCTCGGCAAAACGGGCGGCCCAGGCGGCGGCTCTGGTATCACCGGCGTCGATGGCGGCCTGACCGATGGCGAGGAATACCGTGGGGCGGGTTTCGTCGGCGCGCGAGGCGTTCCGCAGGGCATGCGCCAGCCACCAGCGCGGCGAGCCGGGTGCCTTGAGACTTTCGAGGTAGAAACGACCGAGATCGAGCAACTCGCTGACCCGGCCTGCGTCGATGGCGAAATTCAGGTTCTGGCCGTCGGCGCGGAAGGCGCTGGTGACGCCAATCACCCTGCCGGTTTCATCGAGCAGCGGCCCGCCGGAGGAGCCGGGGCTGATTGGGGCCGTGGTCTGGATATGCGTTACACCTGGCGTCTCACGGCGTAGGCCAGAGACAATGCCTTCGGACAGCGTATTGCTCAGGTCGCGCGGAGAACCGATGGCGTAGACGCGCGTCCCGATGGACGGAACGGTGTCCGACGACGCAGCTCCGACAGACAATGTCAGCATCGACAGGCCGGTCGCATCGACCTTGAGCAGCGCCAGGTCGGCGGCACGATCAACGGCGACCACGCGATTCACGCCAATCAGCCGATCGTCCCCCAGCACGATCTGATAGAGACTGCGGCCGTCAATGACATGGTTGTTGGTGACGATCAGACCGTCGTCGCTGAGGATGAAGCCGGAACCCTGGCCGCGCTGGCCCTGGGCGTCAAAGGCGAAGACACGGACGACTGCGGGCGAACAGCGGGCGAAGATCTCGGCCGGGCCTGGGGCGGCGACAGCTGTTGCTGGTTGAGTGGATGGCGCGATGGTGATGGATGACGCCTGGATATGTGGCAGACGGCGCAGATCGTTGAGGATCCATGCCCCCCCTGCCGCAATGGACGCCGCCAGCAGCATCCCCGCAAAGTTGCGAAGTCGCTCGTCCGATCGCATACGCGGGGGCGCACCGTCCATTATCTCTCTCCCATCCTGCATTCTCCGGCCCTTCCTGCGATTGCTCCAGAAAGGTCTTCGTCGAAATCCCGGATCGACTGAAGCGGCACCAGTGCATTGTCGGGAGAGTTATCGGATGGAACGAATTATTTTGTGTCCTAACTGCGCCGCTCCGGTTTCGGGTCGCGGCTCATCAGTTCCGTCAGGGCGGTGATGACGTCCTTGTCGTCAAAGAGGACGGCGTGGACCGCCTCGGTGATGGGCATTTCGACGTTGTGGCGCCGCGCCAGTTCTCGGACGGAGCGCGTGGTGGGCACGCCCTCGGCGACGCTGTTCATGTTGGCCAGGATGTCGGCCAGTTTCCGGCCCTTGCCGATCTGTTCGCCGACGAAACGGTTGCGGCCTTCGGGGGAGATGCAGGTGGTGATGAGATCGCCGAGGCCCGCGAGGCCGCCGAAGGTGGCGTCCCGGGCGCCCATCGCGATGCCCAGGCGGGTGATCTCGACGAGGCCGCGGGTGACCAGGGCGGACTTGGCGTTGGACCCGGCGCCCAAGCCATCAAGAATGCCGGCCGCGATGGCGATGACGTTCTTCGACGCCCCTGCCAGTTCAACACCGAGCAGATCGGTGTTGGTGTAAACGCGAAGCCACTCGGTGGAGAAGACGGATTGCACGCGCTGGGCAAACTCCGGAGATGCGGAGGCGGCAACGGATGTCGCGGGCAGATAAC
>JBEKVL010000494.1:0-5446 GCA_049514055.1 Tepidisphaeraceae bacterium
AGTGCGCCTGCGCTTCCAAAAACTTCTCCGCCTCCAGCGCGGCCATGCAGCCGGAGCCGGCGGCGGTGATGGCCTGACGATAGCGGCGATCCTGCACGTCGCCGGCCGCAAAGATGCCGGGTACCGGTACTCCACCCCGCGTCACCAGCACGTTGTCTTTGGTCTTGATGTAGCCGTCCTCGTCCAGATCGACCAGCCCGCCAAACATCTTGACGTTGGGTTGGTGCCCGATGCCCAGGAACAATCCATCAATCGCCAGGGTGCTGATCTCACCCGTCTTGGCGTCCTTCAGCTTGATGCCCTTCACTTCCTGCTCTTCCACGCCCAGCACTTCTTCCACAATCACGTTAGTGCGCAGCACGATCTTTGGATTCGCCTCGACCCGCTCCAGCATGATCTTCGAGGCGCGAAAGGCGTCCCGCCGGTGCAGCAGCGTAACCTTGCTGGCAAAACGGGTCAGAAACAGCGCCTCTTCCATTGCCGAATCGCCCCCGCCCACCACCGCAATCTCCCGTCCGCGGAAGAAGAACCCGTCACAAGTGGCGCAGCTCGAAACCCCGTGCCCGATCAGCTTCTGTTCGCTCTCCAGCCCCAGCCAGCGCGCGCTGGCTCCCGAGGCCACAATCAGCGTCCGGGTTAAAATCTCGCCAGCCGCAGTCTCCAGTTTGTAGGGCTGTTGGCTCAGATCGACCTTCGACACATGCGTCTGCTGATACGTCGCCCCAAAGCGAGCCGCCTGCTTCTTCATGTTTTCAATCAGTTCCGGCCCCTGAATCCCCTCCGGCCAGCCGGGAAAATTCTCCACCAGTGAAGTGATGGAGAGCTGGCCGCCGGGCTCGTGCCCCTCCAACACCAGTGGGTTCAATCCTGCCCGGCCCGTGTAGATGGCCGCCGTGAGACCGGCGCAGCCAGTCCCAAGAATTACCGTATCGCGAATCTCTGTCATAGTGGCTTTCCGTTCCGATTGTAGACCGTAGGTCTGGTGTTGCTGAAGGGAGCTTTCCGCTCTTTTCGCTCTCATTTCCCATTTCTTCAGATGATCGAGAGGGCGGTTTGGACTCTTCCCTGTCCCTTTCGAGGCGAAACCACCGCTATTTTTTGCGCGGAAACGGGCGTGTAAATCGGTTAAACCTACCGCTCGCTCGCCTGGTTGGCAACGATTTGCAGAGAGCGGCAAAACTGTCTCAATTCGGGACAATCTGCAGCGGCCGACCCGAGGCCGGAATGCCGTCTTGATTTTTTCTAATGGACAAAGAATATCTGTCCTCCTACGATTTACTTTCTTCTATGTCAATCCAAATCTCTCCACCGAAGAGATCACGAGATTTTCTCTGCGCATCCAGATACAGGTTCGGCGCTCTCCTGCCAATGAAACCCCTGTATCCCACCGTCTTTCGCGAAACCCGCACCGATAGTCGCAGATCAGAAGAGACCGGGCTTTCTGGCCTTGCTTATCTGATCTGGAGCTTCTGATCTGGAGTTACTTTTTCTGGAGCGCTGCCGTGATTCTCTCCTTCCGCACTCTCGCACGCCCCGGCACTTACAGACTCCATGCGCGCGCGTTGGCATGGGGCATTTTTGTCGCCCTGCTGCTGGCCACAGCAACCGCCTCGGCCAGCGGACCCAAATACGTGGCCGGAGTCAGTTATTTTAACTCCAGCGTAATGGGCAGGCCGCTGCTCTGGCCCGACGGGGTAGTCAACTATTACGTCGATCAAGGGCCGCTGAATGGCACAGTCAGCAACCAGCAGGCCACTTCGATGGTCGATGCGGCGGCGGCTCTCTGGTCGGATGTGCCGACCGCCGGAGTCACACTGACCGACAAGGGACAGCTCGCCGAAGACGTCAACGGTTCGACCATCGCCGTCACCAACGGAGTCATCACGGCACCCGCGGATCTGGTGCCGACGGCCACTGGCTTTCCGGTGGGCGTGGTCTACGACGCGGACGGCACGGTGATCGACGCCGTCTTTGGCGTCGGAGCCAGCCAGCCCATCAATTGCCAGGACAACGGCGTCTGGTTCTGGACGGACAACTACACCACCAGCGCCACCTTTGCCCACGCGGTCATCGTGCTCAACGGCCTTTGCGCCACCACCCCCGACCAATTGGAGATGATGAGCTTTCAACTCGAGCGGGCCTTTGGGCGCGTGCTCGGCCTGGACTATTCACAGGTCAATCCCGGCGCGCTCAGCGACGGCGACACGAACGGCGCTCTGGGCACCCCGGTGATGCAGCCGATCAGTGGAGACTGCGGCACGACGGGCGGCGAGTGCATCCCCAATCCCCATGTGCTGCGCTGGGACGACATCGCGGCGCTGAACCGCCTATACCCCATCACCGCCGCCAATCTGGCCAGTTTCACCGGCAAGCAACTGACCGCCGCGTCCACGGTTTCCATTCAGGGCACCGTAAGCTTCCGCACCGGAGCCGGCATGCAGGGCGTGAACGTGGTGGCGCGCCCCCTGGACGCCAGCGGCAACCCCATGGAGCAATACACGGTAACCGCCGTCTCCGGAGTCTATTTCAACGGCAATCACGGCAACGCGATCACCGGATTTACCGATAGCAACAACAACCGCTTGGACATGTGGGGATCAAGCGATGCCACCTTGCAGGGATTTTTTGACCTCAGCGACATTCCCTTGCCGCCGGGCTTGAATGCGGTCAGTTATCAGGTCACTTTTGAAGCCATCAACCCCGTCTACATTCTGGAAAACTCCGTCGGCCCCTACCTCGACGCCCAGCCCACTCCTTCGGGAACGCTGGCGATGGTCTCGGTGCCGAGTCTCTCGGCAGGCAGCACACAAACCCTCACCATCAACGTGGAAGATTCGGCGATTGGCGACAACTCCGACGCCATCGGGACCCGGACCGAGCCCCGCCCCCTGCCAGCTTCCGGTCAGTGGCTGGGCCGTCTCAGCCAGATCGGCCAAATGGACTGGTTCACCTTTCCGGTGCGCGGCAACCGCACTTTTACCATCGTGACCGAGGCGCTGGACGCAATCGGCAAGCCGACCGAACAAAAGGCCATGCCCGCCATCGGCGTCTGGGATGCCTTTGACGCCTCTGGCACCGCGCCCATCGGCTCGGCCCCCGGCATGAACGGCTCGGGCATCGGCGAAAGCTGGCTGCGGGTCAACTCTTCCGCCGACGATCAGGTCATGATCGGCGTCACCGACCAGCGCGGCGACGGCCGTCCCGACTATCCCTACCAGGGCTGGGTGCTCTATGCCGACACGGTTTCGCCGCTGCGCCTCCTGGCCAGCGGCGGACCCATCGTGATTCACGGCATGGGCTTCCGGCTGACGGACACGGTTTTGGTCGGCGGTCAGGCGGCAACCGTCACCAGCATCTCGCCCAACGAAATCACCGCCATCGCTCCGCCCGCCGCAACCGGGGTCGTTGGCTCGGTCGATGTCGAGGTCGATGACCTGCCCACCCTCTACGCCGCGGCCATTGTCACCGGAGGCGTCAGCTACAACTCCGGCTCGGGCGACGCGCTGACGCTGGTTACCGCGCCCATGAACACCGTACCGATCAACGTGCCGGAACCGTTTTCCGTCATTGCACTGGGAGCCGACCTGACACCCGCCGGCAACGTCACCGTCCTCTACACCGTGACCAGCGGAACCGCCAAGCTGGCTTGCGGATTGCCAGCCTGTGCGGTCCAGGCCACCGGCGACGGTCGCGCCTCGATGAACGTGACCGCCGTCGACTCGACTTGGTCCATCGTCACCGCCTCGCTCACCAACGGCTCCAGCCTCCAGGCGCAGTTTGCCGGCGGAACGCCGCTCTCGCTCGCTTCGCTCACTCCCCAGCTCTCTCTGGCTGCCGGATCCACCATCACCTGGACTGTCGAGGCTTTGGTTCAGAGCAACGGCATGCCGATCTCGGGTCAATCCGTAGCCTGGCAATCGTCCACCGCCGGCATCGAGGCACAGGGCAACGCCTCGGCGCTCTCCAACTCCAGCGGCATCGCCTCCCAGACCCTCACCGTGGGCCCGCTCGCCCAGGGCCAGACAGCCTCGATCAACGCCTGCCTCAACGGAACCAGCCAGTGCGTCACCTTTACCGCCTTTGGATCAAGGCCGGAGTACGCCTATCTGGAAGCCGTTTCGGGCACCACCCAGAGCCTGTCCATTGCCTCGACACCCAGCCAGATCACCCTCCGCGTTCTCGATATGGATGGAAACCCCATGGCCGGCGGCATCGTCACCCTTTATGAGGCGCTCTATACCTGGACGCCCCCCTGCCCGCCCCACGGCCGCTGCGACCAGGGCCAATTCCTCTCTGCTCAGGCCTCCACCGCCACTTCCGCCCTCGACGGAACCGTCACCTTTACCCCCGCGTCCATCCCCGGCTCGCCCACCAATCTGGTGGCCCTGGCCGCCACCGGAGACACCAGCAGCCTGGCGATTGCGGTCGAGCAGCATCCGTGAATTCAGCCGACAGCTCCCAGCTTACAGCGGACAGTTTTCGGTTTCTGTTCCGTTTTTCAAGCCTTCGCTGTTTGACCTTGCAACCAGCCTTTGACTGTTCGCTGTTAGCTGTCCACAGCAAGCTGTCCCGAGTCGGGTAAAATGATAGAGCGATGCTCGATCTGAATTTTGTCCGTGCCAATCTGGAAGTTGTGGAAGCCAAACTGCGTGCCCGCGGGGCCGACCCGGCTGCTCTGCTGGGAGATTTCCGCGCCCTCGATGTGAGCCGCCGCGAAGCTATCACCGTCTCTGAGCAGCTCAAGGCCCGCCGCAACGATCTCTCGCAGCAGGTCGGCCAACTCAAGCGCACCGGCCAGGATGCTACCGCCCTGATGGATGAGACCCGCGCCCTCAAAGACAAGCTCGACCAGCTCGACACCACCGCCGCTGCCCTCGACGAGCAGATGCGCCAGTCCTTGTCCCGCATCCCCAACCTCACCCGCGACGAAGTCCCCACCGGCCTCTCAGAAACCGACAACCTCACCGTCAAAACCTGGGGCGAAATTCCAAAATTAGACTTTGAGGCCAAGCCCCACTGGGAACTCGGCGAACAGCTCGGCATCCTCGACCTCGAACGCGCCGCCAAGCTCTCTGGCGCTCGTTTTGCGGTCTACATGGGCGCTGGCGCCCGTCTCGAACGCGCCCTGATCAGCTTCATGCTTGATCGCCACACAGCCAAAATCGAAGAAGGCGGCCACGGCTACACCGAAGTCCTGCCGCCCTTCATGGTCAATTCCAAGTCGCTCTTCGGAACCGGCCAGCTTCCCAAATTCGCCGAAGATTTGTTCCGCTGCTCCGACGCCGACGCCGAGGCCGTGGCCCGCGGCGAATTCAAAGACAACGACCACTGGCTCATCCCCACCGCCGAGGTCCCGGTCACCAATCTCTATCGCGACGAAATCCTCGACGAAGCCCGTCTGCCCATTTGTCTGACCGCCTACACGCCCTGCTTCCGTGCCGAAGCC